>DATMXC010000206.1:0-5503 GCA_035561915.1 Gammaproteobacteria bacterium | reverse complement strand
CCGAAACTTGTAGTTGCTCCACTTCAGCAGTGTGCTCTTGCCGGTCTGGTGATTCTCCATGAACATCTCGGCAGGCCGCCAATACTTATCAAGATACTTTACATATCCGCTGAAAGTCAATGTTTTTAATAGACTATCTTTACGGTCATAATACTCCGTTTTTTGCACCCGATATTCGGCCTTGTCCAACCAGACCACCTGCCGCTTATAGCCGGAATACTCCGCGACCGGATAACGCTCGATGACAAAGCAGTCCTGACCGTTGAGCACCTCATCGCGCAGATACTTATAAGTGTATTTTTCCACCTCCTGCGAGGAAATGTCCTCATAGGCGAACTCACTGCCCATGAAGGAACCGGATTTGTCCTCGGCGGCGATGCGCTTGACGCGCTTCAAGGCCGGTAGATAGAGCCATTGGTCGTCAGGCCCTTGCTTGTGGCTGTAGGTGAGCTGTACCGTGCCTTTGACATCGGCCGGGTCATCGAATAAGCCCAGGCCCTTGTCGCCGTCGCTTTGCACTTCAAGGCTCTGGTTGCGGATCGTGCGGGTGCTCTCTTCGCCCTGCTTATTACGCAGAATCATCAGCATGTCGTTGGTGGAGTCACCCCAACCGAGATCGCGCCGGTCGGCCTCCTGGGCGATGGCGAGCCCTTTTTCCTCGGGCGTTGTCGCTCCCGGCGTCCTGCCTCCCGCGACACTAGGCCATCCCTGGCCGTCGTCGGCCAGACTAACCAGCGGAACCAGCGCGCACAGGCTCAGCAATAAAACGCATTTTTTCATCATGTCTTCCATCCCATTTCAAGAGTAATAAAGGCAGTAGTATCAGATCGGCCAACAAGGCAAAACTCAGCGTGATGCTGCTCAATAAACCCATGCTGTGATTAAGCTCAAAACTGGATAGCGTCAGCACTGAAAAACCCGCCACCAGGATCACCGTGGTGATGACCATCGCCGCGCCTACCGTGCGATACGCATACAGCACCGCCTCGCGTGCGGTCAAACCCTGCTCACGCCGCGCCAGCAAATACTTGCTCAAAAAGTGGATAGTGTCGTCCACTACGATGCCGAAGGTGAGGCTGGTGATGACCGAGGAGGCCATGCCAACCTGTCCGACCAGCACACCCCATAGTCCGAAGGCCATACCGGCAGGGATGAGATTCGGGATCAGGCTGATGAGGCCGATCTTGAGGTTGCGAAAGGCGAAGATCAATACCCCAGAAATGAGGATGAGAGCCGCGACGTTGCCGCTGATCATGCTGTAGGCACTACGCTGGCCGATATGCGAGAACATGAGGGTCGGATCTGCGGCATGGGTAAGCATGACGGGCGGGGCATGCTCGCGCAGCCAGCCGTGCGCCTTCTCATCCATCGCTATCGCCTCCTTGCTGCTGAGATTTTCGAGCGTTACGCGCAACAACGATGAAGACTTGTCCACGTTGATCTGGTTATTAAGATCGAGCCCAAACGGCAGGGACATCTCGTAGAGCAGTAAATACTGTGCGGCAAGCTCTCGGTTGTCCGGGACGACATAGTAAGCCGGATCGTCACCGTGCATGTTCTTGTTGAGCCGCTTCATGGTCTCCACAAGGCTGGTGACGTGCATGACCTTTGGCTGTTGACGAAGCCACTCGGCGAACTCATCCACCTTGCGCAGATACTCCGGATTACTGATGCCGCCGCTGGCGCCCGCCTTCAGCGAGTACCCGAGCAGGTAAACCCCACTCAGATTGGCGACGGTGAAATCCGTGGCGTCGCGGAACTCGACACCCTTATCGAAATAATTCACGAACTGATCGTTCATCTCGTTGCGTGGAATCAGCAGCAGCAGGCCGATGGTGAGCAGCGACATGCCCCATAACAAGGGTCTGCTATGTTTTATTACAAAATTCCCGAAGCGCTCCATATCGAAGCCACCGCGTGCCTCCCTTGTTTTGACGCGCATCGGCAAGACCGCCGCGAAGGCGGGTAAAAAGGTCACCGAATACAACCATGCGGCAGCGACGCCGATCGCGACGATGTTGCCAAGATCGCGGAACGGTGGCACGCTGTTGAAGTTGAGCGAGAGAAACCCGATCACTGTGGTGAAGCTGGTCAGGAACACCGCCTGCCAATTGATGCGCAGGCTCTCAACCAAGGCCTCGCGAAGAACCATACCCGTGCGCATCTTCTGAAACAGGGTGCTCAAGATGTGAACACTGTCGGCAATGGCGAGTGTCAAAATGATGGTAGGGGCGCTGGCCGAGGGCGGCGTAAGCCTGAACCCCAACCAACCGGCGACGCCCATCGCGGTGACGATGGAAAAGATCATCACCAGCAAGGTGGCGAGCGTGCCATAACCCGACCGCAGGGTGAGCCAGGTGATGAACAGAATCACGCCGAGCATGATCGGCACCAGTGTTTGACTATCCTTCTGCGAATACTCATAAAAGGCATTATTCATCATCACCATGCCGGTCATGCGAATTTCCAGATTAGGATCACGCTGCCGCAACTGATCGGCGAGTTCCCGCACCTTCTTCACTACCTCCGGCCCTTCGCTGAGCTTCTTGCCCGGCAGAATGATGTTGACGCTGACACCCGTGACGTGAGCCTTGGGGCTGATGAGCCGGTTGAGCAGCAGCGGTTCTTCGAGCGCTATGCGTTTGACGCGCTCCAGCTCCGTATCAGACAGGGACTTTGCATCTTTGATGAGATTGCGCACCACGAGATCATCGTCATTGGCCTCGGTGTACTGGAAATTGGTAATGGAATCTACCCGGCTCGAATAGGGAGTCTGCCACGCCTCCTTGGTGAGCCACGCGATGCTGGAAAGGGTCTCGCGGGTAAATACCTTGCCGTCCTTGGGCGCGATGACAAACAGCACGTTGTCGTTTTTGGTGTAGGTGTTTTGCAAGGTCTCGAAGGCGGCCAGCTCGGGATTCTCCTTGCTGAAAAATACCCGGTAATCATTGCTGAACTCCAGAAACCGTATTCCGCTGCCCGTTGCAGCCACCAGCAACAGCGCAGCCATCATCACCCACCAGCGGAATCGTAGTATTGTCTCAGCGAATCCAATGATGATTTTGTTATTTTTCATATAGGTCTCCATATAAGCCTGGATTGAGAATTAAAACCAGCGCCTTACCTTGGCCTTATACTGTAGATACGCATCACCAAATTTTTTCTCAAGATAGCGCTCTTCAGGAGCGATTACACCACGCTGAAGCACCAGCATGACCAACGGCAGTAGCAGCAGCGGCCACAGCATGTTGGCGATGGCGGCGAGGGCTATATACAATAATATCAGCGCGAGATACAGCGGGTTGCGGGTATAGCGGTAGGCACCCTCGCTGACAATCGCCGTGGTAGGACTGTAGGGGTCAACAGGTGTGCGCGCACGGCGCATGGCAAGAAAGGCGGAAGCCGCGCATAGCACGCCGCAGCTAATAAGCACCGCACCTAGCAGCCAGGTCAGTGCGCCCGGCAACCAGGCGATCGGGTAGCTCTTGTTGAGCAACCAGCCGAGCAGCCAGCCGCTCAAATAAATCAGCGGCGGTGGCGCGATGACGCCGGCGGTGTCCGGCCTGTTAAGGAAGCGGCGTAGGCCCATAAGCAATGTTAGCCTCCTCAGATTGATGAAGCGGCAGGGTTTTGTTGGCTTTAATATCACTTACCCAATCGGGATTGAGCAGCAGCGACTTCGCGCTGCCACTGAGTGAATTATTTTGCCGCACGCAGTGTCTCAAGATACTGCATGAGACCCCAGCCGCAGGTGTGCAGCAATTTAACATCACGGGCATTCTTGGCGATGCCCATGCAGCCCTCCAGCGCCGCCATGATAAAAGTGGCGGTAGCCTCGGGATTGATATCGGCGCGCACCTTGCCCGCGTGTTGGCCTTTTGCCAGGGCTTGGCTGATTCCTAGCCGCCACAGCCGATAGACATGATCGAGCCGCTGACGAAAACCTTCGTCTATCGGCGACATCTCTTGAGCGAGATTGTTTAAGGGGCAACCCAAACACACGTCTTGGGTGTCGAGTCGCCCGCCGATGTCATTAAGAATGTGCAACAGACCATCTATCGGGTTGTTGAAATCCGCCAAGGGGCGCACCCATTTGCCGAGGGTATCCTCTTGGATCAATTCTTCAACTACCGCATAACCGAGCGCGAGCTTATCAGGGAAGTGATGATAGAGCGCGCCCTTGGTTAGGCCCGTCTTGGCGAGGATATTGCTGAGGCTCGCGGCCTGAAAGCCGCGCAGATGGATCTCCTCGAGGGCGGCCTGTAACAGGATTTGACGAGTCTGGTCGGGATTACGGGCGTGCGCGGCGGTAGACATATGGTTGCCTATAAGCAGGATAACCCTGACAATAACCAGAATTTCTATATGGCAAATAGTGATTATTCATATACCTGATGCGCTATCTAACATACCAACCAGTATGTATGTGCTCAGGGCATATTGTCAATATGCCTGCTCAACCGATTTTGGACTGATGTTGCGACACCAGAAATTATTTACAGGTTATTGTTTTTAATATGGTAATAAACATCCTGGCAACACCTATCGAGCCCGCCAGCCTGGCGAGCCCTCTAAAACCTTACCTGCCTGACCGTACCGGCGAGCGCCGGTATTGGGGCCAGCTTTACGGGAGCAGTTATGGTCTGGCCCTGGCCGCCGCCGCGCGCCGGCATGCCGGCCCATTGCTGGTGGTGACGGAGGACACGCTAGCGGCGCAACGGTTGGAGTATGAGCTGCGCTTTTACATAGGCGCTAACCCTTCCCTGCCCGTGCTGAGTTTTCCGGATTGGGAGACTTTGCCCTACGACAACTTTTCACCTCACCAGGACATCGTCTCACAACGCCTGGAGGCGCTGTATCGTTTGCCGGGTTTACAGCGAGGGGTGTTGATCGTTCCTCTGACGACCCTGATGCTGCGGCTCGTTCCGCAGAACTATCTGACTGCCAATAGCTTGTTGCTGGAGGTGGGGGAAAGACTGGATCTCACGGCGCTGCGCAAGCGGCTCGAATCCTCCGGCTATCAGTACGTCTCGCAGGTAATGGAGCATGGCGAGTTTGCGGTGCGGGGAGGACTGGTTGACCTGTTCCCGATGGGCGCCGCGCAACCCTATCGCGTGGATCTGCTGGACGACCAGGTGGACACGATCCGCACCTTCGACACCGAAACTCAACGCACTACTGCGACGGTCAAGCACATCCGCCTGCTGCCTGCGCGCGAATTTCCGCTCAACGACGAAGGCATCGCGCGCTTTCGCCAGACCTGGCGTGCGCACTTCGAAGGCGACCCGCAGCGCTCACCACTCTATCGGGATGTGAGTAAGGGCCTGGCGCCACCCGGCGTCGAATATTATTTGCCGCTGTTTTTCGAACATATGACTACCCTGTTCGATTATCTGCCGTCTTCCAGTCTGGTGATGGTCAGCGAGGGTGTGGAAGCGGCGGCGGAACGCTTTTGGCAGGAGATTGAGGAGCGTTATGAACAGGGCCGTCACGACTCTGAACG
>DATMXC010000205.1:0-3086 GCA_035561915.1 Gammaproteobacteria bacterium | reverse complement strand
CACCACCTTTTCCAAAATACGAGAGAGTTGCGGGGTAGAAAGTTTTTTACTGGCCGAGACATAGGCCCTGTCCACCGAACCGAACAAATTGGCCACGCCCGTGCCGCGCAACGCAGAAATAAAATGGATCTTGGCAAAATCCAAGAACGACAATTTGCGATCCAGTTCCTGCTTCACGCGGCTGCGTTGCTCAAGGTCCAGTCCATCCCATTTATTGACGGCGAGCACCAGCGCCCTCCCCTCTTCCCACACAAAACCCAGCAAACTTGCGTCTTGATCGGTAATGCCTTGTTGGGCATCCAGCACCAGAATCACCACGTGTGCATCCGCAATCGCCTGCAGCGTTTTAATCACGCTGAATTTTTCCACCGCTTCGATGACCTTACCGCGCCGCCGCACGCCTGCGGTATCAATCAGCGTGTAGTGTTTCCCCTTACGCTCAAAGGGAACATAAATGCTGTCGCGCGTGGTACCCGGCTGATCAAAGGCCAATACGCGCTCTTCGCCCAGCATCTGATTCATCAGTGTGGACTTACCCACATTGGGACGGCCGACGACAGCGACCTTGATCCCCGGCGGCGCTTCTTCTTCGACTTCATCAGGCTGCGGTAGGCCGGGTGTAGCCAGCACCGCATTCATGAGTTCCGTCACACCTTCGCCGTGCGCGGCGGATATGGCATGAGGTTCACCCAAACCCAGGCGGTGGAATTCCGCTCCGGCCAGAGCAGTGTTGAGCCCTTCTGTTTTATTCACCACCAAAAAAATTGGCCGGCCCAAACGGCGCAGTTTCGCAGCCAATGACTCATCTTCCGCAGTCATGCCTGCGCGGCCATCCACCAGAAACAGCGTAGCATCCGCCTCGCGCACCGCAAGCAATGACTGCTGAATAACCAAAGCCTCCAGCCCCTCCTTTGTCTCACCCAAACCGCCTGTGTCTATCACCAGACATGAGCGACCGTCGAGGTCTGCGCTACCGTACTGTCGATCGCGGGTGAGACCGGGAAAATCAGCCACCAATGCCTCGCGCGAACGCGTGAGGCGATTAAACAACGTGGACTTACCGACGTTAGGCCGGCCGACCAAAGCGATGACGGGTTTCATGGTATGTTACTTTATCAGTGAGATTTCGAAATTGGGCTGGGATATTGATATACTAAATGCTGCTTCTAAGCAAATGGAGACTGAAGTCATACCAGGAGGTCAATCATGCCTATAGTACAAGCACCTATCATTTCACAGTGGTACAAACATCTCGACAAAGGTTACAAGTTTCAGGTGACGGCCGTGGATGAGGATGAAGGAACCGTCGAGTTCCAGCACTTCGACGGTGATTTAGAAGAAATAGATATAGATAGTTGGCATGCTATGGACATCGAACCCATTGAGCCGCCTGAGGACTGGACCGGGCCGATGGACGATATCGAACGCGACGACCTCGGTTATTCTGAAACCGGCATGACGGGGAAAGATTGGGCGGAACCGCTTCGCGAAGGGGGCCTCGACTATAAACCCGAACCGGGTGAAGACTCCGAAGAGGAGGGAGGCGAAGGCCCTGGGCGTTGATGATTTGGCGGAATGTCGGTTAGCTCATGTTTTACTAGGGTGTTCGTCAAGGAGTTTAAGCAGCCGGTCCGGCGGGACGTAACCGGGTAATAAACTACCGTCTTCAAGCACCAGCGTCGGGGTCCCGGTCACTCCAATCTTTTTACCGGTTTCAAATTCCTGCTTGACGGGATTCGGGCAGGTCTTCTCCTCGACGGGCTTGTCTGCCTTGGCATCGGTCATGGCCTGATTACGATCCTTAGCACACCACACCGAGACAGCCTTGTCGTAAGAAGGCGAATCTATCCCGGTGCGCGGAAAGGCCAGATAACGCACCCTGATCCCCAGTTGGTTGTATTGGGCGATCTCGCTGTGCATCTTCCTGCAAAAGCCGCAGTCGATATCCGTAAAAACGGTAATGGTGTGTTTGACCTGTTTTGGCTCAAATATGATCATGTTGCCCGCCGTCACCGTGCTTAACAACTTGAGCCGCGCCTGACCGCGCTTGTCCTCAGTGAGATTTTTTTCCACGCTCAGGTCCACCAGGTCTCCTTGCAGCATGTAACGACCGTCTTTCGAGATGTAAAAGATCATCGTGCCGTAGGTGACTTCAAAATAACCGGGGATGGGGGATAAACCGATGCTGTCCGGTTTTTGGTCGGGCAATAACTCGGTGAGCCGCTTGTTGATGTCAACATTGTCTTCGGCAACCGCTAGAATAGGTAAGCTTAACAACGCGGCCAGCACCATGAAACGTAATTTACTCATAAACTTCTCCACGTCATTAATCTCGAAAGTTAATATATTGTAGCGGAAGTCCAACCTTGGCGTTGCGCAACAGGGCGATAACGTCTTGCAGATCATCCCGTTTTTTGCCGGTGACGCGCACCTGTTCTCCCTGAATTGCGGTCTGTACCTTGAGCTTGCTGTCCTTGATTAACCGGCTGACCTTTTTGGCCGTTTCGGCATCAATCCCCTGCCGGAGGGTATTCTTTTGCAGCGCCTTGGAGCCGCTTGCCTCGATCTTACCTTCCTCAAGGCATTCCAGATCTATACTGCGTTTGACCAATTTGCCGCGCAAAATATCCATAATCTGTTTTATTTGAAATTCGTTGTCGGCATGCAGGGTGAGCACATTTTTGGCCTGCTCGACCTCGGCGCCGGTGCCTTTAAAATCAAAGCGTGTCGAGATCTCACGGTTGGTCTGATCCACCGCATTGGTGAGTTCATGCATGTTGATTTCAGAAACGATGTCAAAGGAGGGCATGGGTTCAGGCCTGTATCACCCGCGAGGGTGGTGATGCGCGTGTAGATCTTTCAGACGCTCACGCGCAATATGAGTATAAATTTGCGTAGTGGACAAGTCACTGTGTCCGAGCAGTAGTTGTACCACACGCAGGTCTGCGCCGTGGTTGAGCAGGTGGGTCGCGAAGGCATGTCGCAGTGTGTGAGGCGAGAGGTGTTTGGTGATTCCCGCTCGTTGTGCATAATGACGGATGCGATACCAGAGGGCCTGGCGCGATAGCGCCTCACCCTGCCGGCCC
>DATMXC010000204.1:0-9021 GCA_035561915.1 Gammaproteobacteria bacterium | reverse complement strand
TTCAACCGCGTCAAGGCTATCTCCACGCCGCCGTCGGTCACCGCCAGACGCGGGTATGGCAACTCGGCAGGCAGAGGGTCACCATCCTCCATGCCCAGTGCGACGAAACGTTGTACCGTCATCGGTAATCGGGTCTTGTCGAGACGACGGATATCATTGAGTAAGCCCCAGCGCCACTCACCGACATAGCCGGTGCGCACGGGGATCTTCGCCCAAAAGGGGATCAATGCGGACTTGAGAGAGTTAGGCAACACGATCGCCTGGTCATAGCCGCGATCGCGCAGGCTACGTGCAAGCCGGTAACGCGCCGCGAGTTTCAACTGCCCATGCTTGAAGGGTAGGTCCAGCGCTTCATGCACCTCCGGCATGCGGTGGAGCAGCGGCAAGCTCCAGAAGGGAGCAAGGACGTCAATCTGCACGCCCGGATGGCGCTGTTTAACAAGCCTGAACAGACTCTGCGCCATCACCATGTCGCCTACCCAGGAAGCGCCGACGACAAGGATTTTATTGATGCTCACGTCGTGATAAGTAACCCAAGTACCTAACAGCCTGCTAGCTAGGTTTTATCCTTAAGAACATAATCCGCACCACAGTATGGACACTTCGCCTTACCGGTGGCTTCAATCGGCAAATACACGCGCGGATGGGAGTTCCACAGACTCATGCTGTCCATAGGGCAATTCAAAGGTAAATCAGCGCGCGTCACGTGATACAGATTTTGCGCATTGGGCTCGATGTATTTCTTTTGCGAGGAGTTATGTTTTTCAGCCACGGCTCTTTCTGCCCTCCACTACACCAAGGTCAACCACTCGGGGTACTGACTGCGTCGCCCATGCACCTGGTCGAAATATAACGATTGCAGGCGTGTGGTGATCGGCCCGCGCGTGCCGTCGCCGATGCTGCGACCGTCCAGTTCTCGTATCGGTGTCACCTCCGCCGCCGTGCCGGTGAAGAATGCCTCGTCCGAGATATACACCTCATCACGGGTGATGCGCTTTTCACGCACCTCGACGCCGATCTCTGCAGCGAGCTTGAAGATCGTGTCGCGCGTGATGCCATCCAGCGCCGAGGTTAAATCCGGCGTGTAAAGCACGCCGTCGCGCACAATAAAAATATTCTCGCCGCTGCCTTCAGCCACATAGCCGTCCACGTCGAGTAACAGCGCCTCATCCACGCCGCACGAGAGCGCCTCGCGCAGGGCGAGCATCGAGTTCATGTAATTGCCGTTTGCCTTGGCCTTGCACATGGTGATATTGACATGATGGCGCGTGAATGAGGAGGTCTTGACACGTATGCCTTTCTCCACGCCCTCCTCGCCCATATACGAACCCCACAACCAGGCCGCGACGATGGCGTGCACCTTGAGATTATCGGCGCGCAGCCCCATGCCCTCTGAGCCATAGAAACACATCGGACGAATATAGACCGACTTGGAGCCCGACAACTCCAATTTATTTTCGCGCACCGCCGCGCGACACGCCTCACTCAGCATGCGCTTATCGTAAGGCATGTCCATGCCCAGGATGTGCGCGGAGCGGAATAAACGATCCATGTGCGCATCGAGACGGAATATCGCCGTGCCTTTTTCCGTTTTATACGCACGGACGCCTTCGAACACGCCCATGCCGTAATGCAGCGTGTGCGTCAGCACATGCACCTTGGCATCGCGCCAAGGCACCAGCTTCCCGTCGAACCAGATGACGCCGTCGCGGTCATCCATTGTTGTCATGCAAAGTTCTCCTTCAAAATGTAGGTCGGGTCAAGGCGCATAGCACCGGACCCGACATATTAGTCGGATCCGCTACGCTTGATCCGACCTACGATTTTTCCATCAACTCATGCCAGATCCGCACCACCGCTGCCCGATAATCCCGAAACTCGGTATCAGGCACGCGGGCCGCTTCATCCTGCAAGGCTGCGCGATGCAACGCGGCACGATAAGCACGATAGGCGTCGCTTAATATTTGCACATCCGGCGCGCTCATTAACTCCGCCGCAGCGAAGCCCTGCAGCAGGCGGATGTTGTCGGTCCAGACCAACAGTTCAGGGTGTCGGTGAGCTGCTAGTAAAACTATGTATTGAACCATAAATTCGATGTCCGCGATACCTCCCCTACCCTGCTTGAGGTCGAACTGCCCCTCCACCGGCCGGCCGAGTTCGGCATACATCCGCTCCCTCATATCAGACACCTCGGTACGCAGTACCGCCGGGTCGCGCTTGCGCCCCAGGATATCGGTGCGCAGCCGTTCAAACTGCGCGGCTACGGCCCCTTTGTCCGGGCCGATTTTCGCCACCACCCGGGCACGCACCAACGCCTGATGTTCCCACGTCCAGGCTTGGCCCTGCTGATAGTCGGCGAAGGCGGCGACGCTGCTCACGAGCAGGCCGGAGGCGCCGCTCGGTCGCAGCCGCACATCCACGTCGTAGAGCACACCGCCAGGCGTAGAGGCATTGAGGATGTGGATGACACGCTGCGCCAGCCGCGCAAAATACACGCCACTGTCAATGCTTTTGGTCCCTGTGGTGCGCTGCTCATCGCCACTACTCGAGTGTAAAAACACCAGGTCCAGATCGGAGCCATAGCCCAACTCGATCCCACCGAGTTTTCCATAGCCGACGATGGCAAAACCGGGTTCGTGAGATTTGCCTTCGATGCTGCAGCGTGGCGTGCCATGCCTCGCCACCAAATAGTTCCATGCCAGATTCAACACCTGTTGTAACACCACCTCGGCGAGCCAGGTGAGATGATCGCTCACCTTCATCAGCGGCAGCTCACCCGCGATATCGGCCGCGGCGATGTGCAACACCTGCACCTGCTTGAAATGGCGCAACGCCTCCATCTGCTGCTCCAGATCGTCTTCCGGGGTAGCAGATAAAATCCGGCGCAGTTCTTCTTCCATGCCCGCCTTGTCCAACACGGAGTACAGAGTGCGCGTATCCAACATCTCATCGAGCAACAACGGGTGGCGGGTCAGCAAGGCACTGATCCAGGGACTCGCGGAGCACAGCTTCACGAGTTGCGACAAGGCCATCGGATTTTCGATCAACAAGGAAAGGTAGGTGCTGCGCTGTGCGATAGCCTCGATGAGACGTACCACGCGTAGCAGCGTAACATCAGGGCCGGCGCCCAACCCCGCCGCCGCAATCAACAGAGGCATAAGTGTGTCCATGCGGGCGCGGCCACGCTCACTGAGTACGCGGTAGCCATATCCTTCACGTAACTCGGTGAGCCAACGCTGGACGTCATCAGCATGTGCAAAACCCATAGAGGTGAGCAGCTCACGAGAACGCCTTTCCTCCAGAGACCCTAGCCAGAGACCGGTCAAGTCCGGCCGGTTAGCGTCAACGGCTTGCTCGGCCTGGGGCGCGGTGAACACTTGCTCAAAATGGCTGTGCACACGTCCGCGGTGTTTATCTAAAGCGTGTTCAAAAACCTCCCGATTGTCATAGCCCATCGAGTAGGCCATGCGCAGCCGCCCGGTCTCATCCGCCGGCAGGCTGTGGGTCTGCTCGTCGGCGGCCTCTTGCAGACGGTTTTCCACTCGGCGCAGAAAAGCATAACTCTCCGCGAGTTCGCGTACCACGTAATCGGGCAGATACCCGGCTGCGCTGAGGGTATCTAAAATCGGCAGCAGTTCAGGCCGCTGCAGCCTGGCATCCCGCCCGCCGCGGATGAGTTGGAAGACCTGTCCGATAAATTCGACCTCACGTATTCCGCCCCAGCCCAGCTTGATATTACCCTCCATGCCCTTGCGCCGGATCTCTTGCACAATCAACGCCTTCATGTCGCGCAGGGACTCGAAGGCGCCGAAGTCCAGGTAGCGGCGATAGACGAACGGCTTAAGCATCCGCATCAGGCGCGACCCTGCCACGCGGTCGCCCGCCACGACGCGCGCCTTGATAAAGGCATAGCGTTCCCACTCGCGCCCGTGGGTCTGGTAATAATCCTCCATCGCCTCAAAGCTCAGGGCCAGCGGACCGCTCTCGCCGAACGGACGCAAGCGGCTGTCTACCCGGAACACCAAACCCTCGCCGGTCGGCGTATCGAGCACCGCGATCAGGCGCTGCGCCAGCCTGACGAAATATTCCTCGTTACTGATACGACGCCGGCGGCCGCGCGTCTCACCTTCCTCGGGGTAGGCGAAGACAAGGTCAATATCCGATGAAAAATTCAGCTCACCCCCGCCCAGCTTGCCCATCCCGATGACCACCAGCGACTGCGGCTCGCCGCTCCCGCTACAGGGCCGGCCCAGTTCAGCCGCCTGCCAGGAATGCAGCGCGTCCAGCGCCGACTCGACACAGGCCTCCGCAAACAGCGAGAGGTCACGCAGGGTCTCGTCCAACTTCGCCCAGCCGGCCAGGTCGCGCCAGGCGATACGCACCATCTCGCGCCGCCGCACATGTCGCAAGGCCACCTCCAGTTCGCGCTCATCGGCGCTTGTGCCCAGCACACTTTGCAGTTGCCGCCGATAGGTATGGGGCGAATACTCCCTCAGCAGATCACCGGTATGCAGGAGGTCAGCCAGGAGCGGCGGGGAATGGATACAGCTTTGCGCCACAAACTCACTGCACGCCCACACCCGATACAAGACCTTCAAAAAATCGGGATGAGCAGGAATGGCTACACCACTTTCTGTAGCGGCCTCCACAAAGGTCTGCCAGTACCGTTCCACCTGTTCCCGGAGGGGAGCGGGAAGATTGACTGCATATCGCGGGTGTCGTTTTGGCATAGTGCTAGACACAATATCCGAAATGAAGCCGTCGCTCTAGCACATCCTGTGACGTACAGGGATGTGCTAATGTCGCGTGAGGCAGGAGCCGGGAGCGACCGCCCGCGACATTAGTACGCATCCCTGTACGTCAAAAAAAAAGCCCCATCTGTCGCCAGATGGGGCTCAGCACCCTATACAGGAGCTTGGGTTGTTTACATCATGCCGCCCATGTCGTGCTCGTTCATACCCTTCGAGTCACCCTTTTCGCTGGGCAACTCGGCGATCATGGCCTCGGTGGTAAGCATCAGACCGGAAACCGAAGCGGCGTTCTGCAGTGCAGTACGGGTCACCTTGGTCGGGTCAATCACACCCATGGCCACCATGTCGCCGTACTCTCCGCTCGCCGCGTTATAACCGAAATTACCCTCGCCCTCGGCCACCTTGGCCAGCACCACGGAGCTTTCGACGCCGGCGTTTTCCACGATCTGACGCAGCGGCTCTTCCATCGCGCGACGCGCGATAGTGATGCCGACATTCTGGTCTTCGTTATCGCCCTTGAGCTTCTCAACCGCCTTCAGCGCGCGCACCAGGGCCACACCACCGCCCGGCACCACACCTTCCTCAACGGCCGCACGAGTCGCATGCAGGGCGTCTTCAACGCGCGCCTTCTTTTCCTTCATCTCAATCTCGCTGCCGGCGCCGACCTTGATGACGGCCACACCGCCCGCCAGCTTGGCTACGCGCTCTTGCAACTTTTCCTTGTCGTAGTCAGTGGTCGCTTCTTCGATCTGGCTACGGATCAGTTTGATGCGATCCTGGATATCCTTGGCGTTACCGGCGCCATCAATGATGGTGCAGTATTCCTTGGTCACGTTGATGCGCTTCGCGGAACCCAAATCACCGATGGTAGCCTTCTCCAGTGTCAGTCCCAGCTCCTCGGCGATCAGGTTCGCGCCGGTGAGCACAGCAATATCCGACTCCATGGCTTTGCGTCGCTCGCCGAAACCGGGCGCCTTCACCGCACAGCACTTCACCACGCCACGCAGGTTGTTCACCACCAATGTAGCCAGCGCTTCGCCTTCCACGTCCTCGGCGATAATCAGCAGGGGACGGCCAGCCTTGGCGACGCCCTCCAGCACCGGCAACATCTCGCGGATGTTGGAGATCTTCTTGTCGTAGATCAGAATCAGCGGATTTTCGAGGTCGCAGCTCATGAGCTGCTGGTTGTTGACGAAATAAGGGGAGAGATAACCGCGGTCGAACTGCATACCCTCAACCACGTCCAGCTCATTTTCAAAGCCGGAGGCCTCTTCCACGGTGATGACGCCTTCCTTGCCCACCTTGGACATAGCCTTGGCGATGATATCGCCGATGTCCTTGTCAGAATTGGCGGAGATAGTGCCAACCTGAGCGATCGCCTTATCGTCGGTGCAGGGCTTGGACATCTTCTTCAGCGCCTCGACGGCCGCGGTGACGGCCTTGTCTATGCCGCGCTTCAGGTCCATCGGGTTCATCCCGGCGGCCACGGCCTTCAGGCCTTCCTTGAGGATGGATTGCGCCAATACGGTGGCGGTCGTCGTGCCGTCGCCAGCCACGTCGGAAGTCTTGGAAGCGACCTCTTTCACCATCTGTGCGCCCATGTTCTCAAACTTGTCCTTCAACTCGATGCCCTTGGCCACGGACACGCCGTCCTTAGTGACGGTAGGTGCGCCGCCGTAGCTCGACTCGAGCACCACGTTCCGGCCACGCGGCCCGAGGGTAACCTTCACGGCATCGGCCAAAATATTAACGCCCTTGGCCATGCGGCTACGCGCGTCATATCCAAATTTTACGTCTTTTGCTGCCATAGCGAATTCCTCTTGATTAGAAAATTAATGGATCCAGGCTGTCAGGACTTACTGGATGACGCCCATGATGTCGTCTTCGCGCATCATGAGCAGTTCCTTGCTGCCGGGTACTTCGGTGCCGGCATATTTGCCGAACAGGACCTTATCACCCGCCTTTACATCCAGCGCGTGTACGCTCCCGTTATCGAGAATCTTGCCTTTGCCCACGGCGACTACCTCACCGCGGCTGGGCTTCTCGGCAGCGTTATCAGGGATCACGATACCACCGGCAGTGGTACGCTCTTCTTCCAGTCGGCGTATCAGCACGCGATCATGCAACGGACGAATATTCATTGTCTTCTATCTCCTTACAAAGCAAAAAGGGGTTAATATCTGTGCGTGTGGCCCTCTATAATACAATAGATGGCGGTTATTAGCACTCATCTACATAGAGTGCTAATAATGATAGCGGCAAATACCGTAGAGTCAAGATGTTGTTTATAAAATATATATAAAACAATATGTTATAGTTATACTGTGATTAACTTAGAGCGCGCCCAGAGCGGTAACCAGGAATGCCTGCATAGACGGTTAAGTCGGGAGTAGGTATCCTAGCCCTCCCTTGCCCTCACCCCCTTCTCCCAGAGGGAGAAGGGGGTGAGCCGAGGCGCTGCGCGCAACTTGTTTTTTACTTGCGCCCTTAGCTCAGTTGGGTGAGACGCGAAGCGTCGAACGCCCGCACAGGGATGTGCGGGCCGGTGGTGGCAAGTGATCTGAGGTTACGCCACGGACGGCACTGCAACAGTAAATACACAGCGCCCTTAGCTCAGTTGGATAGAGCGTTGGGTTCCGATCCCAAAGGTCAGAGGTTCGAATCCTCTAGGGCGCGCCAATTATTTATTCTCTCCGCTGGTCATGATAATTTCGCCTGTTCCAGACCATCGCCCGCCTTCGGCGCAGAAGGCGCCGCAGGTCCGCGCTTGATGTGCCGTAGCAGCCACTGCACCATGTCGTCTACATAGGTGAACAGCACCGGAATGATGAGCAGACTCAGGAAGGTGGAGGTAATCAGCCCGCCAATCACGACGATGGCCATCGGTGCACGGAAGCTCGGATCAACGCCGATACCCAGTGCAATGGGCAGCATGCCCGCACCCATGGCGATGGTGGTCATCACGATGGGCCGTGCGCGTTTGTGGCAGGCATCGAGCAGTGCTTCTCCGCGCGTCAGGCCACGGTCACGTCGCGCCATGATGGCGTACTCCACCAGTAGAATTGAGTTCTTGGTGGCAATGCCCATCAGCATAATCAAGCCGATCATGGACGGCATCGAGATGGCCGTTTGAGTGATGAACAGTGCGAGGAAAGCGCCAGGGATCGAGAGCACCAGCGCTGCCAGAATCGTCACGGGCTGCACGAAGTCCTTGAATAGCAGCACCAGTACGATGTAGATGCAAAGCACGCCAGTGAGCATGGCCAGACCAAAGCTCGAAAACAGATCAGCCATTGCCTCGGCATCGCCTACGCTAGTCTGAATTACGCCAGCAGGCAGATTCCGCAGGCTGGGCAGCGCAAGCGCCTGCCTCTCCACGCTGCCCAGCGGCTGCTGGTTCAGCTCAATCTCGAAGTTGATGTTGCGCAGCCGGTCGTAACGGTCAATCTCGGCCGGCCCGCTGTCGATGGCCAGTGTGGCCACGTTGCCGAGCATCACCGGACCGCGCGCGCCCGGCACGGCTAGGCGTGACAGCAGATCGAGATCGGTGCGTGCATCGGCTTTGAGCTTCACCACCACCGGCACCTGGCGTTGCGACAGATTGAGCTTGGCCAGACTCTGGTCGTAATCACCAGATGTCGCAATGCGCAACGTGTCAGCGATGGCCGCAGACGTCACACCAAGGTCGGCGGCGCGCGCAAAATCAGGTCGCACCATCAGTTCGGGCCGCACCAGGCTGGAAGTGGAGGTCACGTTGCCGATGCCGGGAATGGTGCGCAGATCACGTTCCACCCGGCGCGCATAGTCGGTGAGCACGCGCCCGTCTTCTCCAGCCAGTACCAGCACATACTTCTCGTTTGAGCCGCCTAAGCCCACCTTGATACGTGCGCCGGGCAGCACGCTCACCGCTTCGCGCAACTGCGATTCAATGGTTTGTTTGCTTAAGCCCCGGCGCTCGCCGCGCGGCGTCATGTTGATGGTGAGGGTGGCCTTGCGCACCTCGGCCGCACCACCGGGCGCGAACGGATCGCCGCCTGTGTTGCCGCCGCCTATTGCCGTGTACACCAGCTTCACATGCGGGTTATGCTGCACGATCTCGCGCGCCTGTTCTGCCGCCGCATAAGTCTGCGTGAAAGTGCTGCCCGGCGGTAAAGAAATTATCACCTGCGTTTGCGACAGGTCGTCGGGTGGAATGAAGCCGGTAGGCAGCAGCGGCGCCAGCGCGAGAGAACCCACCAAGAAGCCGACCGCAGCCAGCGTGGTGAGCACG
>DATMXC010000203.1:0-2155 GCA_035561915.1 Gammaproteobacteria bacterium | reverse complement strand
CCTATCCAGAGCGCCGCGCCCGCGATCGCTCCCGCGACAAAGCCGAGGTTGATGACGAAGCCGGTGCTGATAAAACCACTGGCAAAGGTTTGTACCAACGCAGCGCCCCAGACCGCGGCGGCCAATCCGCCCAACACGGTGCAAAAACTTCCCCATAGAATAGCGCGCCTTGCGCCGGCTACGCCCGACCCCGCCAGTGTCGCCACGCCCTTGCCGACATCGTTGGCGCCGTTGCTCCAGGCCAGAACCAATACCAGCAGACTGAGCAGTACTGCATAAATCATAGTGACTCCGTATGTTTGTGCTTCATCTTGAGCCTATTAACCGCGATGGGGATCAAGGCAAACAACCCCAACAGCGCCAGCGCGGCGAGAATTTCCCCTGACACCAGTTGCTCAATACTCTCTATACGTCCCAAAGACTGCCCTAGATTCGCAAACACGAAACTGCCGGGGATAATGCCCAAGGCCGTAGCCGCGACATAGGTGCGCACGCGGATGGGTGTGAATGCCGGTACCAGATTGACCAGCCAGAAGGGAAACAGCGGCACCAGGCGCAAGAACAGCAAGTAATTAAACGCGTTTTCCCTGAAGCCCTCGATCATTTTTTTGGCGAGGCCTCCGGCCCTGCGCTGCGCGGCCTCGGCAAACAAGTAGCGTGCGGCGAGAAACACCCCGGTTGCCCCGACTGTGGCAGCCAGCACGATGACCAGTGTGCCCACCCAGCGTCCGAATAAAAAACCCACTGTCAGCGACAGCAGCAGTGCGCCCGGAATGCTCAGGGCCGTCGCGGCGGCATATACCAGCACGGACAACAGCAACATGGTGAAATAATTATTCGCCGTGAACTGGAGCAGCTCCGCGCGATGAATTTTGATCGTATCGAGGTTCAGCCATTGCGCGCCACCGAAGATAAAGAAGGCGGCGAATCCCGCTGCGAAGGCCAGCAAGATAGCCGCCTTGAGCCAGCGACTAGTAGAGGGAACCCCTCCTGCGTTATTACCCATAATTCCCTATCAACCCTCACCCATGCTATCCGGTAAGGATACGTCTTGCGGGTGCTACAGTCCTCACAAAATGGTCACATTTCATGAGTGCTCAGCTTCTTCAGGCTACACTCGTCGTCACACCGCTAATTTCGCCAGGCGACTGTTGCGCATGGAGTAGACAAAATAAAACACCACACCGATCAGCATCCAGATTGCGAAGCGTTTCCAGGTAATGTGCGGCAGACTGGCCAGCAGCACGCCGCACGAGAGAATTCCCAAAACCGGTATCAGCGGATGGTAGGGCATCTTGAAGGGGCGCTTGAGATTGGGCTGCGTTTTGCGCAGCACGATAGCGCCGATACAGACCATGACGAAGGCACTCAAGGTGCCTATATTCACCAGCTCGGCGAGATCGCCCAGCGGCACGAAGCCCGCCGTTAGGGCGATGAGGGCGCCGCACAAAACAATGACCCGCACCGGCGTTTGGGTGCTGGCGTTCACCGCGCCGAAAAACGGCGGCAGCAGGCCGTCGCGCGACATGGCGAAGAAGATGCGCGTGAGTCCGTAGTACAACACCAGCATGACGGTGGTGAGACCGGTGATGACGCCGGTCGCAATCAGCGCCGAGGCCCAGTTGATCCCTAACAACTGCATGGCGTGCGCCACCGGCGAGGAGACGTTGAGATCTTTGTAGGAAACGATGCCGGTCAACAGGCCCGATACCACGACGTATATCACGGTGCAGATGGCGAGCGAGGCGAGAAGGCCGATGGGCACGTCACGCTGCGGATTCCTGGCCTCCTCGGCCGCGGTGGTGACGGCGTCGAAGCCGATGTAGGCGAAGAATACAATAGCCGCGCCCGCCAACACCCCCACCGGTTTACCTTCGGCGCCGGCGTTGAACCAACCGAAGGGCATGAACGGATCCCATAAAGCGGGGTTGATGTGAAATACCGCCACACCGATAAATACGGTGATGGTGAGTAGCTTGACGAATACCAGCACGGTATTGAACTGCGAACTTTGCTTGACGCCGATGATGAGCAATATCGAAAGCGCGACGACAATCCCCGCCGCCGGCAGATTGATAATCCCGCCTTGACTGGGTGCACGCGTCAGCGCGTCCGGCAATGGTAGCCCGACAGCGGTCAGGGCGTTGTTAAAATA
>DATMXC010000202.1:0-3451 GCA_035561915.1 Gammaproteobacteria bacterium | reverse complement strand
TGGGCGGAAAGATAGGCGATGCGGCTAAGACCGTCGCGAGACTTTTACATCCTCATTTCATTAAAGAAGAAGAGTATGCGCTGCCACCCTTGGGATTACTGTCTGTCTTGGCGCAAGGGAAAATATTCCCCGAAATGGCGGCCGTACTCGCCATGACCGACAAGCTGAAGACAGAGCTTCCGGATATGATGCAGGAACATCGGGAGATTGTCGCCGCTTTGAAAAATCTCATGACCGCAGCGCAGGATGAAAAACGTATGGAGTATGTGCGCTTCTCTGAAAAGCTCATGCTGCACGCACAGACTGAAGAAGAAGTTTTGTATCCAGCGGCGATATTGATTGGTGAATATCTAAGGCTCAAACTCAACAAATAAGATCCCGCTCAAGGCGGTGGTTACGGCTTTGTTGTTTTACCTGGCTGTGCCATTCAGCAGAGCCGCCAAGTCATGGAGAATACAGTGCAGAGTAGTCTCGCCAAGCAGTTTCTCTACGATATGCTCCTTGCGCGACGCTTCGAGGAAGTGGCCGCCGAGCAATACACACAAGGCAAGATTGCCGGCTTCTTGCATCTTTATCCCGGCGAAGAGGCGGTCGCGGTCGGCAGTTTGCGTGCGGCGGAGCCTGGGGATTACGTGGTGAGTACCTACCGGGAACACGTGCATGCCATGATGCGCGGTATCTCGCCCAATGCCATCATGGCGGAGCTGTTCGGCCGCGCCACAGGCTGCTCCGGTGGCTACGGCGGCTCCATGCACCTGCTCAGCGCGGAACACCGTTTTCTCGGCGGTTACGCCATCGTCGGAGAGACCTTTCCCATTGCCATCGGTGCCGCTTATTGGCTGGCCATGAATCATTCGCCTGATGCCGTGTTGTGCTTCTTCGGCGAGGGCGCGGTCAATCAGGGGACCTTCCACGAGTCGCTCAACATGGCGGCGCTGTGGAAACTGCCCGTGCTGTTTATCTGCGAGAACAATCACTATCAGATCGGCACTGAAATCCATCGCAACTCCGCCATCGTCGAAGTTTACAAACGCGGCTGTGGCAACGGCGTTCCCGGCAAACGCGTGGACGGTATGGATGTGCTTGCAGTTTATGAAGCCACGCACGATGCACTGCAGCAGATACGGAGTGGCAATGGTCCTTTTCTATTGGAATGCGAGACCTACCGCTACCGTGGCCATTCTATGGCCGACAGCGGAGCGTACCGTTCCACGCTTGAGGTCGCAGAACTCAGGGCGCGTGATCCGTTGTTGATACTGCGCAGCCAGGCGTTGCAGCATGGCTGGCTGAATGAAGAGGATGCCGAGGTGATGTTTGCAAAGGCACAGGAAGTCGTGGAGGAAGCGGTGCGCTTTGCCGATCAGAGCCCGCCGCCCACCGATCTTTATAAGGACGTCTATGTACGGCCATTCGATCTCTACAAAGGTGCCTTGTGAAGCGCACGCATAACGACAACGCAGGCTTCATCGCGCCCGCCCGGCCGCGCAGCGAACTCATGTGCTGGGAGGCCCTCAACATCGCGCTTGATGAAGCGCTGGCCGCGGATGACGCGGCATTCATTATAGGCGAGGATGTCGGTCTCTACGGCGGCAGCTATCGCGTGACACAAGGCTTGTATGCCAAGTACGGTGAATGGCGGGTACGCGATGCGCCCATCTCGGAAAATAGTTTCACGGGGCTAGGCGTGGGTGCGGCGATGGTGGGTGGCCGTCCTATCGTTGAAATTACCACCGTCAACTTTGCGCTGCTGGCGTTGGACGCCATCATAAACCTGGCCGCAAAGTTGCACTATATGTCAGGCGGCCAGTTTCGCGTGCCGCTGGTAGTGCGCATGGCGGGCGGCGTCGCCAAGCAACTCGCTGCGCAGCATTCACAGCGCCTCGAACATACACTGATGAATGTGCCTGGATTGCGCATCGTCGCGCCGGGAACGCCGCAAGATTCTTATTGGCAACTGACTCAAGCCATTCGCGAGGACGATCCGATTATCGTGCTGGAGCATGAACTCCTCTATTTCAAAAAAGGCCCGTTCGATATCCATGCCACCGCCCCGCCCATGCACAGCGCCGCGGTGCGACGCTCCGGCACGCACGTCACCCTCATCGCCTGGCATCGCATGGTGGACGTATGCCTGCAAGCCGCCGACGTGCTCGCCGGAGAAGACGACATCGCCGCCGAGGTGATTGATTTAAGAAGTTTACGGCCCATTGATTTGCCGCTGCTCATCGGTTCCCTCAAAAAAACGCACCGCGCCATCGTGGTGGAAGAGGATTGCAAATTCGCGGGCGCGGGGGCGGAGATCGTGGCGGCACTGCAAGAGGCAGCGTTTTATGAACTCGATGCGCCTATCGCGCGCGTCGCCGCCGCGGATGTCCCCACGCCCTATAACGGCGATTTGGAAGCCGCCTCCATCCCCAACGCCGAGGCCGTGATCCTGGCGGTGCGCCGTATCGTGGGGACGCGCGAGGAGTAGCCAAGCAAGGGCATGACCCTTCACGTTTTGTCCTCTAAATCTTCCGGCACCCTTTTCCCATCGTTCCCCAGAGAGCATCTAGTGTCGAGCCTAAAAGTATACTAAGCTTGATTGTCCCCGATTACCTAAATAGATAAAATCCACGACAACAGATGCCGAGCATACTCGATGATATTGACGCCTCACTGCCGGTGGTGCAACATGCCACCGAGTTCCAGAGGCGGGTGGCAAAGGTGGGCTTCGATTGGCCGCAGGTAAGTCTTGTGCTTGCCAAGATCGAAGAAGAACTGCACGAAATCCGTCAGGAAATCGCTGCTGGCTCCACCCATGATCGCATGGAAGATGAAATCGGCGATCTGCTCTTTGTATGCATCAATCTTGCGCGCCACATGCAGGTGGATCCTGAACAGGCGCTACGCCGTGTCAACGCCAAATTCGAGCGGCGCTTCCGGCGCATCGAGGCGCTGCTCGCAGCTCGCGGACGCAGTCCGGAACAATCCACACTGGAGGAGATGGACGCGCTGTGGGATCAGGCGAAGTCGGAGGAGAAAGAGTAACCATCTGGCTGCATTACCGGTTACCCGTATAGGCATCGTGCAGCTCTTCCCGCAAGCGCAACTCTTCGCCTGCATATTTGGGCGAAAAATGAAAGGGGATTATCTTTTTCGCATGGGCGGCCCGCGCCAGCATTCCGGCCTGACGTGCAGTCAAGTGATACTTCTCCATCGCTCGCTCTGCGTCTTCTTCTAAGAAAGTGGTTTCAATGGCGAGGATGTCCGAATCCTGAGCAAGGGCCACAATCTTCTTTGCATTCTGTTCATGGTAAACCGCATCGGTGATATAGGTGATTTTCTGCCCCGGCACGATGCGTAAGATCTTCTCCTTGAGCAGCCCGAGAGGAAGCCATTTTTCGTAAATAGCGTCTCGTTCGCACGCATGTACCTGGATAAGGGTGTCGTCCGGCGCGCCGCCTAGCAC
>DATMXC010000201.1:0-6026 GCA_035561915.1 Gammaproteobacteria bacterium | reverse complement strand
ACATTCACCGTGGTGCGGCACATATCCAGCAGCCGGTCCACCGCCAGGATCAAGCCGATACCCTCCGCAGGTAAACCCACCGCGCTCAAGATCACCACGATCGCCACCAAGCTCGCGGCGGGAATCCCGGCCACCCCGATCGAGGTGAGCAGGGCCAGCACCACGACCAATGATTGGGTGGCAAGATTCAGCTCGACACCGTAGGCCTGGGCGATGAACAGCACCGCAACACATTCGTATAAGGCCGTGCCATCCATGTTGACGGTGGCGCCGAGCGGCGCCACGAAGCCGGTGACACGATTCGAGACGCGCGCGTTCTTCTCCAGACACTCCAGGGTAAGCGGCAGGGTCGCCGACGAGGACGCGGTGGAGAACGCCGTGAACAGGGCTGGGGCCATCGCGCGGTAATGTGCCACGGGGCTGACCCGCCCCAGCAGCTTCACCAGCAGCGGCAGCACGCCGAAGAAATGGATGGCCAAGCCGAGTAACACAGTGAAGAAAAACATAAGCAAGGGTTGGATAGCGGCGAGGCCGGTGGCGGCGGCCACCTTGGCGACCAGCGCGAACACGCCCAGAGGGGCAAACCTCATCACCCAGTCGGTGATGCGCATCATCACCTCAAACACGCCCTGCCAGAACGAGAGCAGCACCTCGCCATTACGCTTCGGTATCCGGGTGATGAAATAGCCGAACAGCAGACTGAAAAAAATCAGCCCCAGCATCTCACCCTCCACGGCGGCGGCCACCACGTTGGCCGGGATCATCCGTAAAAAAAGATTGACCAGGTCCTGTGCGCTCTTGCCTTGCACCTGCTCCGTCACGGCGGCAGTATCCTCACTGAGGCCGATCAGCTCTTTGGCGGGTTGTCCGTCAATCAAACCCGGCGTGGTGAGGTTGACCAGGGCGAGGCCGAGCAGCACGGCGATCAGCGTGGTGGAGAGAAAGTACACCAGTGTCTTTACTCCGATGCGGCCGAAGGCGCCGACCGAGCCGATCGAGGCCATAGCGGTGATGAGAGAGGAAACGATCAGTGGCACAATGAGCATCTTGAGGGCGTTCAGAAACAGATCACCGATGAAGCCGTACACGGCGTAAAAACTCACCCCGAGCACGCCGGCCTGCTTGCCACTGAGCGACCCTGCGAGCAGCGCCAGAAGCAACGCGATGAGAATCTGCCAGTGCAGTTTTATTTTTGTCATGTACAGCCAGATACTAAGAAGGGCATTAGTAAGATGACATCACAGTTTACGTTCCCACCCCCTGTTTAGGGGGCGGATGAGGCGGCGACCCTGCCGAACGGGTGTACACGGATGTACCCCCAGGGCTTTTGCGCGGAGCGGGAAGCGTAGCGCAAAAGACAGGGTGGGGGTAGAGTAAATACTGTAAAACGGCTTTATGCGCCGCCTTTGGTTACCGCTCCCGAAAAGGCTGACATAATATCCATAGGCAAGGGGAAGACGATGGTGGAACTCTTCTCGCCGGCGATCTCAGTGAGTGTTTGCAGATAGCGCAGTTGCAGGGCCTGCGGGCTCTGGCTGATGAGTTGGCCCGCCTGCACCAGTTTCTCCGCGGCCTGCAATTCACCCTCGGCGTGAATCACCTTGGCGCGCCGCTCGCGTTCCGCCTCTGCCTGGCGGGCGATGGCGCGCACCATGGTGGGATCAATGTCCACGTGTTTGATCTCCACGGTGGCGACCTTGATGCCCCAGGCGTCGGTGGCGGCGTCGAGAATTTTTTGAATATCGGCATTGAGCTTGTCGCGTTCGGCCAGCATCTCGTCAAGCTCGTGTTTGCCCAATACCGAGCGTAAAGTGGTCTGCGCGAGCTGGCTGGTCGCCATGTAATAATCCTCCACCTGGATGATGGCGCGCTCCGGATCAATCACGCGGAAGTAGACCACCGCGTTGACCTTGACCGAGACGTTGTCGCGCGAGATAACATCCTGCGGGGGGACATCCATGACGATGGTGCGCAGGTCCACCCTGACCATCTGCTGGATGCCGGGGATGAGGATGACGAGCCCCGGTCCCTTGACCTTCCAGAAGCGCCCCAGTTGAAACACCACGCCGCGCTGATATTCGCGCAAGACGCGGAAGGAACTTAGCAGCAGGGCAATGATGACGAGTATTAAAAATCCAGTCGGAATGGCCATGTCATCTCTCCGGTTTATGTTTCAGGACGAACGATCAGTGTAAGGCCTTCTCTAGCGGTGACACGCACGCTTTGACCGGTGCGCAAAGGGACATCGCTGCGCGCCTGCCAATTCTCGCTGTGCACCCTGACGCGTACCACGCTGTCAAACGCCTCGATCACCTCACCCAGGCTGCCGATCAATTCTTCCGCGCCGCTCACCACCGGTCGCTGACGCGCCTTGAGCGCGAGCTGCACGACCAGCATGATAAACCCTGCGCTCAACAAGGCGACGGTGCCTATCAACCAGGGGTCTATTTGAAATCCCGGCGTGTCGGTATCCCAGAGCATGATCGAGCCTATCACAAAGGCAATCGTACCGCTGATGCCCAATATCCCAAAGCCTCCGACAAACGCCTCGGCCACTATGAAGGCAATGCCTAAAATGATCAGCCCCAACCCGGCATAATTCACCGGCAGGACCTGAAAGGCGTACAGGGCCAATAATAAACAGACGCCGCCGACTACGCCGGGCAGGACATAACCCGGGTTCCATAATTCAAAGAACAGGCCGTAGATGCCGAGCAGCATGAGGATGTAGGCCACATTCGGGTCGGTGATGACGGCCAGCAAGCGGGTGCGCCAGTCGGGTTCTATGGTGATGACGGCAAGCCCGACGGTGCGCAAGGTGATCTCCGCCCCGAGGACATCCACCTTGCGTCCGTCGAGTTGAGCGAAGAGATCGTTCATATCCTTCGCCAGCAGATCGGCGACATTTTGTCGCACGGCCTCTTCAGCGGACAAGGTCGCGGCCTCACGCACCGCCCTTTCGGCCCATTCGACATTGCGGCCGCGCAGTTGCGCCAGGCTGCGGATGTAGGCGATGGCGTCATTCACCTGTTTGTGAGTGAGTGTGTCTTCAGCCATCTTAGCCGCATCATCTTTTTTGTCTTTTTTGTCCGGCTGACCGAAATCATCGGGATGGGGGACGCCGCCGATCTGTACCGGCGTAGCCGCACCCAGGTTGGTTGCGGGCGCCATGGCGGCAATGTGACTGGCATAGAGGATATAGGTGCCGGCGCTCGCGGCGCGCGCCCCGCCGGGCGCGACATAGGACACTACCGGCATCTTCGCCGCAATGATATCGGCAATAATCTTGCGCATGGCGGTGTCCAACCCACCCGGCGTGTTTATGCGCAAGATCACCACCGCTGCGCTCATGTCCGCGGCCTTTTGCAAACCACGGTGTACGTAATCGCTGGTCGCCGGGCCTATCGGGCCGTCTATTTCCAGCACCAGCGCTTGGCCCGTTGCAGCGACGTCACCCCACAGCGGCTGGGTGACGAGTAACAGAACAGCCATCAGGCGTATGTATGACATAAGATGCCTCGGCCCAGTGTGGCTTGTGCTATGCGCACGAACAATCAAGGTCAAACCATTATGTTCGCGCAGCGCACGCTACCCGTCTACGCCGTCGAAACGGCACGCCTAAACGTGTATAAACAAAAATTCCTGCATGCCGCTGCGGAGTTGAAAGTTGTTGGCGATTTGAAAACCCTGCATCAGCAGCTTCAGATCGCGCGGCTTATACTCTATGCTCGACCGCAAATCAGAAGAATCCGTCTCGTAGATCAGGTTTTCTTTATCCAAAATCTTAAACAGGATGGGCCGCGCGGGTATTTGATGATGCGTCGTAACAAGACTGAACAGCAGGGTACCTCGTTGGCAAAATCGCGCGAGATGTTTCAGTAAGGCCTGCAACTCCCGACGTGGGAGATAATTGAACAGATCCCAACACAGAATCACATCGAAGCGGATGTCCTCAGCGTAGGGTAACAGCCTTTGATAGAGCTGCTCGGGCGAGGGAGTTTCAGCCTCGGCGGCAGCAAGTTCTTCGGCGACGCTTTTATAAAAATCCTCGATGTAGAGCTTGCAGCGAAACTGCGAAAAGAATTCGACGTTGGCCCCCAGCGCGGGGCCGAGATCGAGGATGTGATATTTTCGGTCGTGATATAGGCGTTGACAAAGCGCGGCCAAGGCGAGGGACTTGTGCGTGATGCAAATCTCCTCCGTTGAGGCCTCATACGCCTCGCTCGCCTCCGCGCTCACTGCAGAGAGCGAATTCATCGAGCCCCTTCCTGCGCCAGTCCCTTCAGCTTCTTACGCCGAGACCCTTGATCTGATCTATCGAAGACGCCGCGGGTTTTGCTTGACCCGGCATTTCATTCGAGGTGCGTTGATGTTCGGCGGGTTTCTGATCCATGTCTATACTGCCCTTGAACTTGGCGCCGTCTTCCAGCGTGACGCGCGGGGAAACGATATTGCCGCGCACCCGGCCCGATTTGCGGATGATGAGTTGCTCATCGCTAAAAAGATTACCGTTGACTTCACCTTCAATCACGATGGCCTTGGCGTAGATGTCGGCCTTGATATGGCCGTCCTTCCCGATGGTGACCTTGTGTTGCTTGAGATCAATCTTGCCCTCGACGCGGCCCTGAATGAGCAAGTCTTCTTCGCCGCTGAGATCGCCGCGGATGGTGATCGAGGAGCCTATGGTTGCGCACTGTTCGCGCGTCGTTACGGGAGTGTGGGCCGAGGATGCAGCGTCGGCCCTTTCGGGGTGATCCGGTTCCGCTTTCTTCCACATCATCGTACCCTCCTAAGCTTTATGGTAGCAAACCAATCTAACTCTAGGAGCGTATAACCGAAAAGTCAAGATTCCGACGCACAGGGATGTGCTAGTGTCGAGGGAGGCAGGATGCCGGGAGCGACCGACGCGCTGGGGGTTAGTTGGGTAGGCAACTCAACTATACATCTCCTTTTTATCATTAAGCCTCAACCAACCTTTTATAATGCGATACAGAATCCAGATGAAGTCCGCGGCGAGGATAAACATTCCTATAAATATAAGAAGGGCGATAGCCCCGATCACCGACCAGAGCAGGCCGTACCAGAAGGTTCTGATCTGCCAGCGGAAGTGCGACTCCAGCCAAGTGCCCCGCACGTCCTCCCTTTTCACATAATTAATGATGACGGCGGCGATAAAGGTGACGCCCAGAAAAAAACCGACCGCCTGTAAGGCATAGACCAGAAGGGTGATATTGACAAGGGGTTGTAGATCGGTTTGTGTGTGGGTATCTGTCATGGCGCTCTCCGTTTAGAGTTCTTGCTGTTCTTCTTTTATACGTAATACCGGATTGACCTTCACCATCTTCACGGCGTTTTCCGTGGTCTGGATGATGTCTATGGGATACCCGGCCAGACGCAGACTGGTGCCGGGCGCGGGGATAGTCTCCAGATATTCGAGTATCAGACCGTTAAGTGTTTTGGGTCCATCTGTGGGAAGATCCCAGTGCATCATTCTATTAAGATCACGAATATTGGTACTGCCGTCCACCAGATAGGTACCGTCCGCCTGCGGATACACATCGCTGACCGTGGCGTAGGGGTCGGAGGTGAATTCCCCGACGATCTCCTCCAGGATATCTTCCAATGTCACCAGTCCCTGGATGTCGCCGTACTCGTTGACCACCAGGCCGATGCGGCGTTTCTGGCGCTGAAAGTTCAGCAACTGGGTATTGAGCGGCGTGCCCTCGGGGACGAAATACGGGTCCTTCATGACCTCCATGAGTGCCTCCTTGTTGAAATCCTCGCGCGACATCATGCGCAGCGCCTCGCGCAGATGCAGTATCCCTACCACGTTGTCTATGCCGTCGCGGTAAACCAGCAGGCGGGTGTGCTGGCTGGATGTCAACTGCGCGAGGATCTGTTCCCAGTCATCATTGAGATCCAGACCCACAATCTCATTGCGCGGCACCATGATGTCTTCCACCGTTATCTTTTCCAGATCCAGAATGCTGAGCAGCATTCGCTGGTGACGTTGCGGAATCAGGGCG
>DATMXC010000200.1:0-3925 GCA_035561915.1 Gammaproteobacteria bacterium | reverse complement strand
CTCGGCCGACCCAAAAATACTTGACTAAAACACTCAGGTTAACTACAGTAATAACCTAGTAATTTACTCAGGAATAGCCCTACAAACTGCAAGGTAATTAGTGAGATGAGTACGACTCTGCAAAATCTGGTCAATCAGCCTTATAAGCACGGTTTCGTGACTGAAATCGAGTCGGACGTTTTGCCAAAAGGGCTGAATGAAGACGTTATCCGATTGATTTCTAAGAAGAAAAATGAGCCGGAGTGGATGCTGGAGTTTCGCCTTAATGCCTACCGCCATTGGCTCACTATGCAGGAACCGGCCTGGGCCAACGTCCACTATCCCAAGATAGACTTCCAGGACATCAGCTACTACTCCGCGCCCAAGCCCAAGAAGAAGCTCGCGAGCCTCGACGAGGTGGACCCGGAGCTGTTGCGCACCTTCGAAAAGCTGGGCATCCCGCTCCACGAGCAAAAAGCCCTGGCTGGTGTCGCCGTGGACGTCGTATTCGACAGTGTGTCGGTGGTGACCACCTATAAGGCAAAGCTCGCCGAGGCGGGGGTCATCTTCTGTTCCTTCTCCGAGGCAGTGCAGAAATATCCCGAATTGGTGCAGAAATATCTCGGCACGGTCGTACCGTCCCGCGACAATTACTATGCGGCGCTTAACTCCGCGGTGTTCACCGACGGCTCGTTCTGTTACATACCCAAGAACACCAAGTGCCCAATGGAGTTGAGCACTTACTTCCGCATCAACACGGAGCAGTCTGGCCAGTTTGAGCGCACCCTCATCATCGCTGAAGAAGGCAGCTACGTTAGCTATCTGGAAGGCTGCACGGCGCCCAAGTTTGACACCAATCAGTTGCACGCCGCGGTCGTTGAATTGATCGCATTCGACAACGCCGAGATCAAATACTCCACCGTGCAGAACTGGTACGCCGGTGACGAGAACGGCGTGGGCGGCATCTACAACTTCGTCACCAAGCGCGGCCTGTGCAAAGGCGTGAATTCCAAGATCTCCTGGACCCAGGTCGAGACCGGCTCGGCCATTACCTGGAAATATCCAAGCTGCATCCTGCAGGGCGACAACTCGATCGGCGAGTTTTATTCCGTCGCACTCACCAATCACAAGCAACAGGCCGACACCGGCACCAAGATGGTTCATATCGGCAAGAACACGCGCAGCCGGATTGTGAGCAAGGGTATCTCGGCGGGCGAGTCGTCCAACAGCTACCGCGGCCTGGTCAGGATCACGCCCAAGGCTGCAGGCGCGCGCAATTACTCACAATGCGATTCGCTGCTGATCGGTTCGCATTGCAGCGCCAACACCTTCCCCTACATTCAGGTGCAGAATCCCACGGCCCAGGTCGAACACGAGGCGAGTACCTCCAAGATTGGCGAGGATCAGTTGTTTTACTTCGCTCAACGCGGCGTCGGCAGCGAAGAGGCGGTCTCGATGATCATCAATGGCTTCTGCCGGGATGTCTTCAACCAGTTGCCAATGGAGTTTGCCGTCGAGGCCACCAAATTGCTTGGACTCAAACTGGAAGGAAGTGTGGGATGATTATTCCGAATAGTAAAACATTGCTCGAAGTGCGTGACCTGTCGGCGTCGGTGGGTAGCGTCGAGATTCTGAAGGGCATCAACCTCACGATCCGCGCGGGAGAAATTCATGCGATTATGGGGCCCAATGGCTCAGGCAAGAGCACCCTCTCCAAAATCCTCGCGGGTCATCCGTCTTACACGGTGACCGGTGGCGAGGTGTTGTTCGAAGATAAAAATCTCCTCGCACTCGCACCGGAGGAACGCGCCCGCGCCGGTGTGTTTCTGGCCTTTCAGTATCCGGTCGAAATCCCCGGCGTGAGCAACAGCGCCTTCTTGCGCCTGGCCTATAACACCGTTCAGGCGCAGCGCGGCGGTGACGAGCTCGATCCGCTCGAGTTCGACGACTTTGTGCGCGAGAAAATAAAGCTGGTCGAAATGGACTCCAGCTTCCTGGATCGTGGCGTCAATGAAGGCTTTTCGGGCGGCGAGAAGAAGCGCAACGAGATCCTGCAAATGGCGCTACTGGAACCGAAGCTGGCGATACTGGATGAGACTGACTCAGGGCTCGATATTGATGCGTTGCGGATCGTCGCCAACGGCATCAATCAGCTCACGACACCGGACAATGCCATTTTATTAGTGACCCATTATCAACGCCTGCTCAATTACATCACCCCCGATTTTGTCCACGTCATGGAGGGCGGCAGGCTGGTCAAGACCGGCGGCAAGGAGTTGGCGCTGGAGCTGGAACGACTCGGGTATGACTGGGTGCGCGACGAACATGAAGCCGCCAGGGCGATGGCATGAATGCAAACACGGTGCTTGCCCGGGGGTCTGATCTCGGCAGCCTGCTGAGAGCCACGCCCGATAGTACTCCACAAGGACCGGGCTGGCTGAACCGGCTACGGAGTGAGGCGGCCGCACGCGCGGCCCAGCTCGGGCTGCCGACCAAGCGCGATGAAGAGTGGCGCTACACCGACCTTGCACCGTTGCTCAACTATTCATTCGAACCGGTCACGCCATCTCCCCTCCTTGCACTGGCCGATATCGAACGTTTTATTATTCCCGAGGCGGCCACCAGCCGTCTGGTGTTCGTGGATGGCGTGTTCGCCCCGGGGCTCTCGGCCCTGGACAATCTGCCTGCGGGTTTGCGTGTGGCTCGTCTTGCTGAGGCATGGTCAAGCCACGAGATGATGGTCCATGCCCACCTCTCGCGGCTGGTAAATTTTCAGCACGACGTGTTTGCCGCGCTCAACACCCGCTCCTTCAGCGACGGCGCCTTGATTCTCATCGGCAAAGACCAGCGCTGCCCCGCGCCGGTTCACCTGCTCTTTATCGCAACCTCACACGATGCTCCCGTGGTCATCTCTCCACGTTGTTTGGTGATTGCAGAACCGGGCAGCGAATGCACTCTGATTGAGGACTCCGTGAGCCTTGGCGATAGTGTCTACTTCAACAATATGGTCACCGAAATTGCCGTGGCGGAGAATGCCCAAGTCACCCATATCAAACTGCAACGCGAAGCGGGGAGCGCGTTTCACATCGCCCATAGCGGTGTGACCCTGGCGCGTAACGGGCGTTACCATTCCAACACCGTGACACTGGGCGCGCGTCTGTCGCGCTTCAATCTTAGCGTCACCCAAACCGGCGAAGGCGCGGAGTGCACGCTGAATGGTCTGGCCCTGATTACCGGTCAGCAGCTTGCCGACACCCATAGCACCATCGTCCATACCCAGCCTCACGGGACGAGCCGGCAACTGCACAAGTGCATCGTGGACGGCGCGGCCCATGCGGTGTTTAATGGCAAGATCGTTGTACAGCAGAATGCGCAGTTGACCGACGCCGCACAGTCGAGCCGCAACCTGCTGTTGTCCGCCAGGGCCAAGGTGGATACCAAGCCGCAACTCGAAATCTTCGCCGATGACGTCAAGTGCGCACACGGGGCGACCGTGGGGCAACTCGATAGCGAAGAAGTGTTTTACTTGAAGAGCCGAGGTCTGGATGAACTCGCTGCGCGCAATCTCTTGACCTATGCCTTCGCCGCAGAGGTCATCGCCAAGATCGCCGTGCCTTCCGTAGTGGAACGGTTGCGGCATGTTGTACTCGAACAGACTCAGCACACGTCATGAGCACTCAACCTCTTCACGTCGCACAACACACCGACCTGGATGTGGAACGGATCCGTGCGGATTTTCCCATCCTGCAGCGCCGCTTCAACGACAAGCCGCTGGTCTATTTGGATAATGCGGCGAGCAGTCAGATGCCGAAGCCTGTGATTGACCGGCTGGTGCGCTATCAGACCCAGGAGCACGCCAATGTGCATCGCGCCGTGCATCACTTGAGCGAGATCGCGACGGCGGGCTATGAGGGCGCGCGCCGCAAGGTGCAGCAATTTCTCAATG
>DATMXC010000199.1:0-5947 GCA_035561915.1 Gammaproteobacteria bacterium | reverse complement strand
GCGCTCGAAGAAGCGGCGAAAGACCGCCTGGCCGCCAAGGGCGTGTATCCCAACGTGGATTTCTACTCCGGCATCCTCTACACCGAACTCGGCATCCCCGCCGATCAGTTCACCGCGATCTTCGCAGTGGCGCGCACCGCCGGCTGGCTCGCGCACTGGAACGAACAAATCGCCGACAACCGCATTTTTAGACCGACGCAGGTCTACACCGGTGAAGCGCTGCGCGAGTATTTGCCGCTGAAAGACAGATAAAAGTAGTTAGCTCGCACATGCACCTCGATATCCTCCTGAATGACTTCGCGACTCGCTCCTTTCGCGAAACCGCTGATGGAGACTACATTGCCGCGCGCTTGGCTTATCGAGCCCAACTTGTGCCGCAGTTCCTTTGGCTCAGCCTTCAAGCTATCGAGAAGTATTTAAAATGCGTCTTGGTGCTCAACCGCATTAAAGCACCACGAGGGCACGACTTGGGAGCGATCCTCGATATTTTTGACATGAGCAAGAAGTTCGAGCTACGGCTATCTGAGCCCAGCCACAACTTCCTCACTTACCTTGACACTTACGGTCGCCATCGCTACTACGAAACGCCGTACTACACCATTGGAGGTGAACTATTCGCCTTGGACCGAGCTGTTTGGGAAGTAAGGCGCTACGCCAGGGTTCTCAACTATTCGATAACGACAGAAGGCGGGAAGAAAGTTGATTTGCTGTCGCACGAACTTAATGTAAACGAGCAAGCTGAAACGCAGACACCACATAAGTTCTCAATAATCGGGGGCCACTTGGAGTCAGTCCTTGCTAAGCGTGAACACCCAAGCCGAGCGGCACTGGTTTGGCAGAACGCCTTTTACGGCAAGAGCCATCGAAAGGGCGTATGGCACCCGCAGCGAATGGTTGCCGGAAACTCCCCTCTCTCTCTTCATCCCGAGATACTGGATGAAGTGTTGAAGTATGTTTTTCTGCCAAGTGATGTCGTCAAGGCTTACAGAAATGCGAGCTAATCCTTCGCTCAAGCGGACGTCCCGCAAGCGGGCCGCCGCTTAGTTCAAACATTAGGTACCGCACCAGATATTCGTAGGGTGGGTCGGCGAAGCGCAACCCACCGGAACGAGGCAAAATGGTGGGTTACGGCCACGGATCGACCAAGTAGATCGGCTCAAGCCGTCAGGCGGAGCCGACAATTTTAGTCGGATCCGCTCCGCTTGATCAGATCTACAGGGTTGTAATCTCTATCTCGAGTAAATCGTTCCCAACACCACCTCGTGTTTTGCCCCCGTCACGCTAGGCAAATTCCCCGGGTTGCCTTCTAGCGTTTGTTTTGCCAGCCAAGCGAAGGCTATGGCCTCGACCCAGTCGGGATTGATGCCGTGTTTTCCCGTGGATTCGACGGGGCAAGGTTGTAGGCGTGCGCGCAGGCGTTGCATTAAATGCGCGTTGAGTGCACCGCCCCCGCAGACTAAAAGTTCCTGTGTCACCGGGGCGTATTTTTGTACGGCATCGGCGATCGAGGCGGCGGTCAGTTCGCACAGTGTCGCTTGCACATCTTGTGCTGAGACCTTGCTGTAACTTTTCAGCGCGGCATCAAGCCATGCGATATTGAAGTGCTCGCGCCCCGTGCTCTTGGGCGGGGCAAGTGCAAAATAGCTATCGCTCAAAAGGCCGGCAAGTAATTCCTCGTGCATCTTGCCAGTCGCCGCAAAACGTCCATCTTCATCCATGCGCTTTCCGAGATGACGTTCGGCCCACGCATCGAGCAACACGTTGCCCGGGCCGGTATCAAAACCCGGGACGGGTTGCTTTGCGTCTTTGGGAAGAACAGTGATATTGGCGATGCCGCCGATGTTGACGACGACGCGATCATGCTCGGAGGAGCGAAACACCGCGTTGTGAAACGCGGGCACCAGCGGCGCGCCTTGGCCGCCCGCCGCGATGTCCGCACGGCGGAAATCGGCGATGGTGGTGATGCCGGTGCGTTCTGCGATCAGTGCGGGATTGCCGATCTGCAAACTGAACGGATAGGGGCCGGTGGGTTGATGACGGACGGTCTGGCCGTGGCTGCCGATGGCTTGTACGTCCGTAGCGCTAACGCCGGATTTTTTTAACAGCGCAAGCGCGGCCTCGGCAAAGAGTTCGCCCAGCCGCGCATCGAGTTCAGCCATGCGCTCGATCTCGTTCGGGCCGGGGACGCACAGCGCGAGCAGGGCCGCGCGCAGTTCCGCTGTGAGCGGAGTGCGGTGGGTGGCGATGAGCTTGGATTTGCCGGCGCTGAAATCCACCAGCGCGGCATCCGCCGCGTCCATGCTGGTGCCGGACATCAGCCCGATAAAAAACTCTGGCATGTAAGAGGACTGTAGGGCCGAATTTATTCGGCCAACATCATTCGGCCAAGGCCGTCACGGCCCGTTGGCGGCGGCAGCGACTCTCGAACCGTTCTTGAACAGATCCATCTGCGCGATCAGACTGCGCGCCTGCTTGGAAAACTCAGCCTTGTACTTGGGCTGAATCGGTTCCGCCTTGGGTAGAGCGACCTTTAAGGGATCACGGTGCGCGCCGGCGATGCGGAATTCGTAATGCAGGTGCGGGCCGGTGGCGAGGCCGCTGTGTCCCACATAGCCGATCACCTGGCCCTGCTGCACCGGGCTGCCCTGACGAATGCCGCGTGCGAACCCCGACATGTGTCCATACAGGGTGCTGTACGTGCCGGCATGTTGCAGGATGAGGGTATTGCCATACCCGCCCTTCACGCCCTTGAACGCCACCTTACCATTACTCGCCGCGCGGATCGGCGTGCCGTTGGGCGCGGCGTAATCCACCCCCATGTGCGCGCGCATCCGGTGCAAAATCGGGTGATAGCGGGCCACCGAAAAGCCGGAACTGATCCGGGTGAAGTCTACGGGTGTGCGCAAAAAGGCCTTGCGCATACTTAAGCCCTCGGGGGTGTAGTAACTGAAGCTCCCGTCGCCGTCTTTGAAGCGTAGCGCGCTATAGATCTTGCCCTGATTGGCAAACTCGGCGGAGAGGATGGCGCCATCGCGTAGCCGCTCGCCGTTCATGTAGTGCTCCTCGTAGACCACCGTGAAGCTGTCGCCCTCGCGCAGGTCTTGCGCAAAATCGATATCCCAGCCGAAGATCTTGGCCATCTGCAAGGTCAAGGTGTCCTTCATCCCCGCCTGCTGAGCGGCCTCGAACAGCGAGCTTTTGATCACGCCCGTGGCGTAACTCACCCGCTTCTCTACCTTGTGGCTCATACTGCTGGCCTGAAGGCTGCCTTGCTCGCGGAATACGCGCAGCGATTTCTCCTGCACCTCGTACACCAACTCTTGAAGCTGCTTGTTATCATCCAGCCGGAGCTTGATCTGTTGACCGGGGTTGAGACGGGTCAACGGCTTGGTCACGTCCCCAAGGTCCATGATGTCCTGCACCTGTTGCCCGCTTAGCCCCAGCCGGTTGAACAGAATAGAAAGATTGTCGCCGCGCCCTACCGTAATGGTCTGCCACGTCTGCTGGGGAGCGATGGATTGCGGTGGAGGTATCTGCGTAGTTTGCGGCGAGGGAGGGAGAGTGAGGGGAAGGGTGACGGTTCCGGTGGCTTTGTTGGCGAGGCCGAGATCAGCCGCTCGCATAGCCAGTACCGATCCATCGTCACGGGTCGCCTCGGCCTTACCGGATATCAGTACCAAGAGGCTGCTTATGATAACTAGGCTGGCCAGCAGCACCGCCCAATGCAGATGAGAAAATGCGGGTTTCTGGGGTTCCGGGAGCATGGGCAGCTCTATTAGACGCTTCAGAAAGGTCATGGTGTGCATGGGCAACCCCTTAATAAAAAACAAGCGCTACCATAATCTGATTGGCCACCCCGGTCAATGTTCTTCACCCAGGCTTAATGTACTGTAGCAGCATCAAATTTCGTGCCACAATCTTCATTGCTCCAGCTGATTGCTGGGCTGTCAGGCCGGAGAGAGCCCCAAAATATGCTAATCTTGCCGCAAACATCATAAAGGCACCATCATGACATCCGCCGCCGAGGCCCTGGAGATTATCAAGCGCGGGGCTCAAGACATATTGCTGGAGAGCGAATTGCGCGAACGCCTCCAGTCAGGCCGGCCTCTGCGCATCAAGGCCGGTTTCGACCCCACCGCGCCCGACCTGCACCTCGGCCACACCGTGCTCATCAACAAACTGCGTCAATTCCAGGACTTGGGTCACGAAGTCCTGTTTCTGATTGGCGACTTCACCGGCATGATAGGTGACCCTACGGGTAAAAATGTGACGCGCAAGCCCTTGTCGCGCGACGAGGTGATTGAAAACGCCCGCACCTATGAACAGCAGATCTTCAAGATACTCGACCCGGAAAAGACCCTGGTCATGTTCAACTCCAGTTGGATGGGCGAGATGTCTGCGGCCGATCTCATCGGCCTCGCCGCCAAACACACCGTGGCCCGCATGCTGGAACGTGACGACTTCCATAAACGCTATACTGGCGGCCAGCCCATCGCTATCCACGAATTTTTGTACCCTTTAGTGCAGGGTTACGACTCGGTCGCCCTCAAGGCCGATGTCGAACTCGGCGGCACCGATCAGAAATTCAACCTTCTGGTCGGCCGCGAACTGCAAAAGCACTACGGCCAGCCGCCGCAGGTGGTCATCACCATGCCGCTGTTAGTGGGTCTCGACGGCATAAACAAGATGTCCAAGTCGCTCGGCAACGCCATCGGCATCGCCGAACCGCCCAACGAGATGTTTGGTAAGCTCATGTCCATCTCCGATGAGCTGATGTGGAGCTACATTGACCTGCTCTCGTTTGAATCCAGCGCCATGATCGCGCACTGGAAGAAAGAGGTCGTGCAAGGGCGCAACCCGCGTGACATCAAGGTGCAGTTTGCCAAGGAGATCGTCGCGCGCTTTCATAGCCAACAGGCAGCCGACGCCGCCCTCGACGACTTCGAGACGCGCTTTAAACAGCACGCCATACCCGATGAAATGCCAGAGATCAGCCTGGCTACCGGCGCCACCCCACTTCCCATCGTCCAAATCCTCAAACAGGCCGGCCTCACCGCCAGCACCTCCGAGGCCCTCCGCATGATTGAGCAGGGCGGGGTGCGTTTGAATGGCGAGAAGGTGAGTGATAAGACTTTGACACTCTCACCCGGTGAGCCGGTGGTGGTGCAGGTCGGTAAGCGCAAATTCGCCCGAGTAACCTTGCGCTGACGAGCCCTATTGACGCCTTCCCAATGCCGCGTATAATGCGCCGCCTGCCCGGGCGAGTTGCCGGGGCGGTTTAGAAGATGTCCAAGAGGGTAGGAGTTGACGCTGCTTGCAGACTCTGTAATAATGACCCTCTCGCCGAGACTTAAGTCTTCGGTTCGCTCTTTAACAATATAGATCAAGTAATTTGTGTGGGTGCTTGCGTTGATGGTCGGTTTCACGTAAAGACTGTCGATGTAAGCAACCTTAGAGTCAATTGAGTTGATTCAAAGGGTCGCTTTTCATCGAAACAAGATTGGTTGCCTAAAGCAACCGAGATGTTTGAACTGAAGAGTTTGATCCTGGCTCAGATTGAACGCTGGCGGCATGCCTAACACATGCAAGTCGAACGCGAAAGGGGGGCAACCCCCGAGTAGAGTGGCGGACGGGTGAGTAATACGTAGGAATCTACCCAGTAGTGGGGGACAACTTAGGGAAACTTAAGCTAATACCGCATACGCACTACGGTGGAAAGCAGGGGATCGCAAGACCTTGCGCTATTGGATGAGCCTACGTCTGATTAGCTTGTTGGTAGGGTAACGGCCTACCAAGGCGACGATCAGTAGCTGGTTTGAGAGAACGACCAGCCACACTGGGACTGAGACACGGCCCAGACTCCTACGGGAGGCAGCAGTGGGGAATATTGGACAATGGGGGCAACCCTGATCCAGCAATGCCGCGTGTGTGAAGAAGGCCTTCGGGT
>DATMXC010000198.1:0-2847 GCA_035561915.1 Gammaproteobacteria bacterium | reverse complement strand
GCAGGGTGCCGCTGGCGTCTATGACCATCGCCCGGCAGCCGGTGGTACCGAGGTCTATGCCTAGATAGAGTGGCAAGTGACAAGTAGCAAGTGGCAAGTATTCACGGGAGATTCACCGCTTCGGATGGAGTCCAGCCGGATGCGCGGTGTTCGGCAATCACCGTCGTATAGACGCCGCCCCTTACATAGAACTCGGCCGTGACCCGCATAAATCTCGGCTGGCAGGCCCTGACCAAGTCATCGAGGATGTGGTTGGTGACCGCCTCGTGAAAGGCGCCTTCGTTGCGGTAAGACCACATATAGAGCTTGAGGGATTTAAGCTCAATGCAAAGCATATCAGGCACATACTCGATGTGGAGGGTGGCGAAGTCGGGCTGACCGGTCTTGGGGCATAGACAGGTAAACTCCGGGACCTCCATGCGGATGGTATAATCGCGCTCGGGTGTCGGGTTGGAAAACGTCTCGAGTTGTTTAGTGGCTTGGGTAGGCATGTCGTTCACTCTATGTTAGCTTTGCACATCACATCATAACTTAACCTCTTCCATATTTATAACCATGCGCCTTAGCAAGATCAAACTCGCCGGTTTCAAGTCCTTTGTGGACCCCACCACCATCCATCTGCCCAGCAATCTGGTGGGTATCGTGGGGCCGAACGGCTGCGGCAAGTCCAACGTTATTGACGCCGTGCGCTGGGTGATGGGCGAGAGCTCCGCCAAGAGTCTGCGTGGCGACTCCATGGCGGATGTGATCTTCAACGGCTCGACGTCGCGCAAACCGGTCAGCCAGGCCTCCATCGAGCTCATCTTCGACAACAGCGATGGCGCGCTGGGCGGGCACTATGCCGAGTACGGCGAGATTTCCATCAAGCGTCAGGTCGGGCGCGACGGTCATTCCGATTATTTCCTGAACGGCGTGCGCTGCCGGCGGCGCGATATCACCGACCTGTTTTTGGGCACCGGCCTCGGCCCGCACAGCTATGCCATCATCGAGCAGAATATGATCTCGCGCCTGATCGAGGCCAAACCCGATGATCTCAGGATCATGCTGGAAGAGGCGGCGGGGATTTCCAAATACAAGGAGCGGCGCCGCGAGACGGAGACGCGCATGCGGCACACACGCGAGAACATTGACCGGCTCAATGATGTGCGCGAGGAGCTGGGCAAGCAGCTCGAGCGCTTGCAACGCCAGGCCAACAGTGCGGAAAAATATAAGCTCCTGAAGGAACAGGAGCGTCAGGTCAAGGCGCAACTGCTGGCCTTGCGCTGGCGGGCGTTGCGAGACGAAGTCGAGGCGCAGGGTCGCAAGGTCAGTGAACAGGAGACGGAGCTGGAGGCGCACATCGCGCAACAGCGCGCGGCCGAGACGGCGATTGAGAAGCAGCGCGAACAGCAGGCCGAGGCCGCCGAGGTGTTTAATGCGGTGCAGGGCAGATTCTACGGTGCGGGCGCCGAGATCGCCCGTCTGGAGCAATCCTTGTTGCATGCCAAGGAAAGGCGGCGTCAGTTACAGCAAGATCTTGAACAGCTAGAGCAGACCTGGCGCGACATCGAACAACATCTTGAAGCGGACCGGCAACAACTCGCCGGGCTGACTGGCGAACTCGAACAGGCCGAACCCGGTTGGCGCGAGGCGCAAACGGATGCGGAGGCGGCTCGCCAGGCGCTCGCCGAGGCGGAACAGGCCGTGCACACGGGCCAGGCAGAATGGGACAGTTTCAATCAGCGCGCGGCGCAGAGTATGCAGACTGTCCAAGTGGAAGGCACCCGCGTGCAGCATCTCGAACAGCAACTGCAGCAGCTTCAACAGCGGCGCTCGCGCCTTGAAGGGGAGCAGCGCACGCTCGCCGATGCGAACCTGCAAGAGCAGAACACGCACCTGCTGGAACAGCGCGACGGCTGTGAGCGAGAGGCAGCACAACGGCAGCAGAGTCTGCAAGAGACTCTTAACAGGATCACGGTGCTGCGTGAACAGAGCCACCAGCACAGTACTCAACTTGATTCCGTACGCAGCCGCCTGGAAGAACGGCGCGGCCGACTGGCCTCGCTGGAGGCCTTGCAGCAAGCGGCGCTCGGCAAGGCTTCGCCGCAACTCAGCGCCTGGCTCAAAGAGCATGGGCTGGTTGATGCGCCGCGTCTCGCTCAAGGCCTGACGGTGGAGGAGGGCTGGGAGCACGCGGTGGAGTGCGTGCTGGGCGCGCATTTGGAGGCGGTCTGCGTTGCAAATCTGGTGGGCGTGATAAAGCTGCTCGATGCGCCTCCGGAAGGGGCCTTGAGCCTGTTCGACACCTCGTCAATGCCGGCGGCCGCGAACAAACAGCGCGCGCCGCTGTTGCATGGCAAGGTGCGCGCCCCGTGGCCGCTCGGCGGTGTGCTCGCGGACGTCTATGCGGTGGATTCCCTGGCGCAGGCCGGGACCCTTTATCCCCAATTGGAAGCACATGAGTCCGTCATCACCCGTGGCGGCGTTTGGCTGGGCAAGGGATGGCTGCGGGTTGCGAATCAGAAGGACATCCATGCCGGCGTCCTGCACCGCGAGCAGGAGATCAAGTTGCTGCATGAAACGGTGACGCAAGATCAGGCTGCGCTCGAACACCTGCAAGAGGAGTTAGCGGCGCAGCGCGCCCAGTTGCAGGCGTTGGAGCAGCAGCGCGAAACCTCGCAAGCCGCGCTCAGCCAGGCCCAACATCAGCTTGCAGAGGTACACGGGCAACTCAGCGGTCACCAGATACGTCTGGAGCAGACGACGGCGCGCACCGCTCAAGTGCAGGCCGAGTTGCAGGAGATAGAAAAACAGGTTGCGGCGTTGACCGGTGAGCTGGACGCCGCCCGTGCCCGCCTGCAGGAGGCC
>DATMXC010000197.1:0-5363 GCA_035561915.1 Gammaproteobacteria bacterium | reverse complement strand
ATCATCCGTGAGGGTACGTAGCGGGTTATCAAATCTCCAGGCCATGACTCATCCTCCTACTTTAAGTTCAAGACAAAGTCTATCAGATAGCGGGCTTCGCTGTTGCTTGCGTAAGCGGGCACCTCGGGCGGCGTCACACGCTCACCGCGGCGATATTCCAGAAACTTCTTGCGCCAGTCCACATAATCAATCTTGTTGCCGTTGGCGTCGGTCTCGCCCCACAGGTAATCGAAGCGCGGCATGATGGAGTGCGGCTGCACCAGGCGCGGATTGAAGAAGTGCATCATCATCCACTCCTTGGAGGAGTTGCGCGAACCGACATGCAGCAGGTCGGGCGCCTTGCGGTCGGAGCCAAACGCGGTCGGTGACTCACCGTTGAAGTCGCCCAGGTAAGGTGGAGCGCCGAAGTATTGGAAGTCCTGTGTCTGCTCGGGCAGTAAAGTGTGGCACCACCAGCAGCCCTCGCGCACGAAGATGACCTTGCCCGAACCAGCATAGTGGGCATTGGCGTCACCGGCCGCAGTGAGCACCGCGTCAGGCGTCCAGCCGTGGGTGGCGCTGGCATTCTCTATGTAGGGATAAGATTTTCCCTCGTAGTCGCCACTCTTAACCAGGAATACGGCGCCCAGTGTCTCACTTGCCTCATGGATTTTACCCTGCTCAACGCTCAGCTCCGCGCTGCCAGCACCGAGCACCTTCGGATGTTTGATGCCGCTGGGGAAGGGTGCGCCGGGACGGAATACATAAGCATACACCGGCTCCATGTCCGTGCCCGAGGCCGGGTCCTTATTCAACAAAACCTTGGTGGGTGCAGCATGACCCTTGAGGCGCGGATCGCTGAAGCTAAAGCCGCTGTTGGCGCCGTAGGTCAACTGTTTATCCAGCGCGAGCGCAGTCGAGCCCACCGAGAAGATGTTGAAGCTCGGCATCACCAGCGTGATGAACATGGACAAGCTGAGCGCCGCACCGAACATCACGGCGCCGATTCTGTATTCTCTAAAGGCCACGTCTATACTCCCTTATGCAAATAGATTAGCGTTCGTAGGCCAGCTCGTGGACCATGCGCCCTTGCGGCACTACGGTGCCCTCACGCGCCGTCATGTACATGTTATACAGCCACACGCAGTTACCGAGGAACACCAATGTGCCGCCAAACCAGCGCGCGATCATGTACGGGTGCTCTGCGACCACGATGTCTATATAAGGCACTTCGTAAATCTTGCCTGCGCCCTGAATCAGGCCCGCGATAGTCATCGAGATCCAGTAGATCGAGAAGCCGATGAGCAACATCCAGAAATGGAAGTTGGCCAGCGCCAGCGAGTACAGTTTGCGCTTCATAATCATCTGCAGACCGTAGTACACGGCGGCCACCTCGATGAAGGTGGAGAAACCGAGCAGCGCCAGGTGCGCGTGCGCCACGATCCAGCCGGTGCCGTGGATGTACCAGTTGATCGAGCGCGTCTGCTGGAAGCCACCCTGCATGTTGAGCGGAATGGCAAGCAGCACACCGGTCACCGTGAAGCGCACCTCGATGTTCTCCACGAACATGTTCCACTTGCCCTGCATGGTGAGCAGGATGTTGGACACGAAGGCGATCGCAGGCACCAGGATCAGCACGCCCTCCACAGATGCGAAGGACTTCAACCACTCCGGCAGCGGCGCGGACATCAGGTGATGCGCGGCGGGCGTGGAGTAGAAGATCACGATGGACCAGAAGTGCAGGTGTCCGATACGGTGCGAGTACAGCGGGTTACCGGTGATTTTCGGGATAGTGTAGTAGGCGATGGCCGCGGCTACCGGAGTAATCCACAGGCCCAGAATGTTATGCGCATTCCACCAGGTGAGATAGGCTTCGGTCAGGCCGGTGAGGTGGAAATACTCCGGCACATTGCCCACCAGCAGCACAATCATGAGCATGAAGATCGAACCGGCGAAGAACCAGTTAGTCGTATAGATACCCTGGGTGCGACGCTTGGCGATGGTCATCCATACATTGAGCGACACCGGGATCAGTACGGCAAACAACAGGATGAGATCTATAGGGTAGATAAAGTCGGAGTATTCACGCCCGGAGGTCATACCCATCCACATGGTGATCAGGCCGACAGCCAAGCCGATATTCCAGTTCATGCAGCTCCATAGCGCGAGCTTTTCCGACCACAACTTGGTGTTGCCTAACGCCGGGGTGATGTACATCATCGCGGCGGCGAAGGCCATCGAGATCCAGCCGAAGATCACCGCCATCACGTGCACCTGGCGCATCTTGCCGAAGGCGAAATACTCATAGCCGGTCACCCAGTCGGGGAAGGCCAGTTTGGCGGCATTGAAGGAGCCCAAACCCGTGCCTATGATAAACCAGACGATGGCCGAAAAAGAGAAGAATAACGTGGCAGTGCCCGGTGGGATGTCCTCGTTCTTGGCAAACAGATATTTGGTCAACATGCTAATACCTCATCAAACTCGAAATCTGTAGCGTGCGCTGCGCGCACGTCCCGTAAAATAATTTTTGTTTTTAGGCCTGATTGAGACCGGCGCTTACTTTTTGGCCGGCGTCACGCAGCACGGCTTGATCAGCCCGCGGTTACCGACCTTGCCGCACACCTTGCAGGGGATCATCAGATACCATGCCAGCCACATGCTGGAGAACGCGGCGACCATGCTGAAAGCTGCGGCGATTTTTGCTAAAAGACCCATTTGTTAGCTCCGTGCGCTGTTAGTTTCGACTGCATAATTAAGGGTAAGTGTGCAAGACAGCCTTAGTGATGACCGCCGCCCTGGCTCACTTTGGACATCTTATCATGGCCATACAGAGCGGACAATAAGATCCAGATAAAGGCGAACCCGAACACCAACATGGTCCAGGTCATAAAGCCGTTGAAGTAACCGAACGGATTGTAAGAGTTCCAGCCGCCCCAGTCACCAAAGGCGCCACGGCCCAGATTGGCCATGAGATAAATGCCGAACACACTGCCGTTCCCCATCCCCACCACCATGCCTACTACCAGGCTAAGTATCAGGGATTTTCTCACCATGCTGACCGACTTCGCCATGTGTCTCTCCGCTCTGTGAACTTGTTTAAGTGTTTGCAAGGCGCCTGCACGCAGGCGTCCGCTCGATTAATTATCATAATTTACATCAGGTCGCGTTATAATTTCAACACCTGACATGAAAGAAATTATCGTTTATTTGATTGCAGCCGTTGCCGGGTTGACCATACTGGGGTATTCGGTACATATGCTGATCGGCGGGCTGGTCAGCAGAACCACGGAATACACTGTGATTGCGCTCGCCGTTTTAGTTGGCGTAGCTGTGCTGGGGTTCCTCGCCTGGGATGTGATTAGAAGAAGGGGTTAGGGTCGCGCCTTACCCCTATCTCCGCTATCCCTGGCGCGACTTCACCTGCTGAAAACCCCCAGCCCGCACATCCCTGTGCGATCGCTCGCGGTTCCTAAGCCCACCGCTCGCCCCTGTTACTTATAAACCGCCAAGGCCTCCCGCACCTCTTTGAAGGTCGCGGCGTCTTGAAACTGTCCGCGGTGGAGGATGAATTGCCGCGGTTGGCCCATGACATCCTTGCCGGAAAGCCCGATGGACTTGCCCTGGGTGTCGCTGTAATAACGGACGTCTTTGACCAGTTGCACCCTCTCGCCGTTGCGCAACTCCAGGCGCACCTGCTCGTGGCTGGTTTCGATGGCAACTGGGGAGGTGGGCAGCCACATCAGGCGGGTTTTAAGAATACGGTTGGCGCCCGCGATGAAGAAAAACGAGGCCATAAAATAAAGGATATAGGCCACGGACGGGTTCTCGCCATACCCCATCTTAAGACCGAGCAGCCCGAGCACGACGACGGTGGGCACATATAACAGCAAGTCCCACAGCACGCCCTGCCGGTCCCGCTGAAGGACGTAGCGCGTGACGCCGCTCATTGCTTGGCGGTTACCGCAGGCAGCACGCGGCTGAGCTGCGCCTCGAGTTCGCCGTACATGACCCGTCCGGACTGTACATAACGCACCGTCTGTTTCTGATCTATCACGTAGGTCCAGGGGTCGCCCATGATGCCGAAGGCCTTGAAGGCCTGCGGGTTTTGGTACTGGTCTATGTGCATAAACAGCACCCGCGGCTCGTATTTGTTCATCATGGCTTTGAGCATCTGGAGCTGCTGATCACAGGGCGTGCAGTGTCCGGGGGTGGCGAAGGCCAGCACGATAGGCTTGCCGGTTTTGAGCGCCTGGTCGAGCGAATACTGGTACATGCGCGCATCGGGGTGGCGGTAAGTGGTGATCTTGCCGAAGTCGCCGCCCACGTCGGCCAGGGTCTTGGTGGCGATCGGCGGGGCCTGCATGCCGACGTCCACCCGTGGCCCAAAGCCGCAGGCCGTCAAAAGAACTACGAGGCAGAGCGTGAAGGCTCTGTAGCGCGCGCGCATCATGGCTTTACGCTCTGTGGTTCGCTCCAGCCGCGCGCGGTGCGAAACAGGTTGTATGCCCAGATGAGGTTGGAGAGCAGCACCAGACTGCCGAACATCCCCACCAAGATCATGAACGGCCGCACGATTTTATTGACCTCGTCAATGTCCATGGTTTCGCTGGCCAGACCGCCCAAGCTCCCCGCCATGACAAAGGACAGGACCATGCCGAGCAGGCCGAGGTTGTGAATCCAAAAATGAATGTTGACCAGGCGCATGCTGTAGATGTTGCGCCGGACTATGCGCGGGACGATGTAATACACCGCCGCGAAGATGGCCATCTCGACCCAGCCCAGCAGATTGAGGTGGCCGTGGCCGAGCATGATGAGATGGGCGTGCGGCCTATGGTTGATGAACTCGCGCAGCTTGGGGAGCATGCCGACCACAACGCCCCAGGAGAAACCGATGATGCTGTATATCACGCAGGCCGTTATGAACCACAAGATGTAGCGGCGGTACTGTGTGTCCTCGCCGAAATTCTCATTCATGGGTAGGACGCCTTTTCTGTTGACCGCCCCTCCTGCTCCGGGGGTTTAGTGCGGATATCCTGGTATTTATCCTTCCAGTCTTTCGGGGCCCACATATTGACCATGCTGTCTATGAATCCGGAACTTTCCGGCGGCGGCTGTCGCGCCATGGACGAACCCTGTTCCGCCTTGAGTTCGGAGAGAAACACGGCGATGTCATGAATGTCCACGGACGGGAGGGTGGTGGTGTAGCCCGCTTCTCTGCCGAGTGCGTGATCCCTGGTCGGCGCTCCATACGTCAACTCCGGCCGCCTCAGAAAATTCTCTATCCACTCCACGCTGCGCCGCGAACCGATCCCGTCCAGCACGATGCCGTGGTTGGTGCCGTTACGCATCGCGCGGTGGCAGGCGGTGCAATTGGCTTCGCGGAA
>DATMXC010000196.1:0-13723 GCA_035561915.1 Gammaproteobacteria bacterium | reverse complement strand
CAAAGTCATGGCAGGGCTGCACGGCGGTGAATACAAGGCCTACGACCAGATCGACGCCGCCCCCGAAGAGCGCGCGCGCGGCATCACCATCGCCACCGCCCACGTCGAATACCAAAGCGCCAAGCGCCACTACGCCCACGTCGACTGCCCCGGCCACGCTGATTATGTCAAAAACATGATCACCGGCGCCGCCCAGATGGACGGCGCCATCCTGGTGGTCAGCGCCGCCGACGGCCCCATGCCCCAGACCCGCGAGCACATACTCTTGGCCCGCCAGGTCGGCGTCCCCTACATCGTCGTGTACCTCAACAAAGCCGACATGGTCGACGATGCCGAACTGCTGGAACTGGTCGAAATGGAAGTCCGCGAACTGCTGAATCTCTACCAGTTCCCCGGCGACGACACCCCCATCATCGTTGGCTCCGCCCTCAAGGCCCTGGAAGGCGACACCAGCGACATCGGCGTCCCCTCCATCATCAAACTGGTCGAAGCCATCGACAGCTACATCCCCCAGCCCGAGCGCCCCATAGACGGCGCCTTCCTGATGCCCGTCGAAGACGTCTTCTCCATCTCCGGTAGAGGCACCGTCGTAACGGGCCGTATCGAGCGCGGCATCGTCAAAGTCGGCGATGAAATTGAAATCGTCGGCATCAAGCCCAACCAAAAGACCACCTGCACCGGCGTCGAAATGTTCAGAAAGCTGCTCGACCAAGGCCAGGCGGGCGACAACGTCGGCGTACTGCTGAGAGGCACCAAGCGCGAAGAAGTCGAGCGCGGCCAAGTCCTCTGCAAACCCGGCAGCATCAAACCGCACACCAAGTTCGAGGCCGAAGTCTATGTCCTCTCCAAAGAAGAAGGCGGCAGACACACCCCCTTCTTCAACGGCTACCGGCCCCAGTTTTACTTTAGAACCACCGACGTCACCGGCGCCTGCGACCTGCCGCCGGGCATCGAAATGATCATGCCGGGTGACAACGTCAAGATGACCGTGGCCCTGATCAACCCGATCGCGATGGAAGAAGGCTTGAGATTCGCCATCCGCGAGGGCGGCAGAACCGTCGGTGCGGGTGTGGTGGCGAAGATATTGGAGTAGCAAGTTACTTGCAACTTGTCACTTGAAACTGTTTTTTTAGATGTCCTTGTAACTTGCTACTTGCAACTTGAGACTGATTTGATATGACCAACCAAAGAATACGGATACGTTTGAAGGCCTTCGATCACCGCCTGATAGATCAGTCGGCGCGTGAGATCGTGGAGACTGCGCGGCGCACTGGTGCTCAGGTGCGGGGTCCTATCCCGCTGCCGACTAAAATAGAGCGCTTTACCGTGCTGACCTCGCCGCACGTGGACAAGGACGCGCGCGATCAGTACGAGATCCGCACCCACAAGCGGCTGATGGACATCGTGGACCCGACCGACAAGACGGTGGACGCCTTGATGAAGCTGGATCTGGCTGCGGGCGTGGATGTACAGATTAAGGTAAGTTAGTAGGTGCGAATTCATTCGCACACAGCGATGGCCGAATGAATTCGGCCCTACAAGTGGATTACAAAGAGAACGCAACATGGCAATAGGATTAGTAGGTCGCAAAGCCGGGATGACGCGCGTCTTTACCGACGACGGTGTCTCCATACCGGTCACCGTGATCGAGGTGGAGCCCAACCGCATCAGCCAGGTCAAGACGGTGGATAACGACGGCTATCGCGCCATCCAGATAACCCTGGGTACGCGGCGTGCCTCGCGGGTGACCAAGGCCGCCGCCGGACATTTCGCCAAGGCGGGTGTTGGCGCGGGGCGTGGCCTATGGGAGTTCCGCCTGGCCGACGGTGAGGGCGATGATTTCGCCGTGGGCGCCGAACTCAAGGTAGATATCTTCAAGCCCGGCCAAAAGGTGGATGTGGCGGGAACTACCATCGGTAAAGGTTTCGCCGGAACGATCAAGCGCCATCACTTTACGATGGGTGACGCCACCCACGGTAACTCGCTGTCGCACCGCGCGCCGGGTTCTATCGGCCAGCGTCAAACGCCGGGACGTGTGTTCAAGGGCAAGAAAATGGCCGGACATTTGGGTAACAAGCGCCGCACCGTGCAAAGTCTGGAAGTGGTGCGCGTGGATGCCGCGCGCAATCTGTTGCTGATCCGCGGCGCGGTGCCGGGGCCGGAAGGCGGTGACGTCATCGTACACCCGGCGATCAAGGCTGCGGCTGCGGCCTAAGGAATTATTATGGAACTGAATCTGACACCGATGGGCAACAATAAGGCTGGCGTCATGCAGGTGGATGATGCGAGTTTCGCCTGCCCCTACAACGAAAATCTGGTGCACCAAGTGGTGACCTCCTATCTGTCCGCCGGGCGTGCCGGTACCCATGCCCAAAAGACCCGCGCAGAGGTAAGAGGCGGCGGCAAGAAGCCCTGGGCTCAGAAAGGTTCAGGACGAGCCCGCGCCGGTACATCGCGCAGTCCGATATGGCGCGGCGGCGGCAAGGTGTTCGCAGCGGTGTTGGGCGATTACTCCGGGAAGGTCAATAAAAAGATGTACCGTGCGGCACTGCGTTCGATCTTTTCGGAGCTGGTGCGCCAGGAGCGTCTGGTGGTGGTCAAAGAGTTCCCGGTGGACGAGATCAGCACCAAGGCGTTGGTCGCGAAGCTCAACGGCTTGGGATTGAACGACGTGCTGGTGATTACCGACCAACTCGATGACAAGCTACGTCTCTCCGCGCGCAACCTGCACCGTGTAGAGGTGCGTGAGGTCAGCGCGATGGATCCGGTGAGCCTGGTGGGATTCGAGAAGGTGCTGGTCACCGTGCCCGCGCTGAAAAAGCTGGAAGAGGTGCTCAAATGAATCAGGAACGCCTGATGACCGTATTGCTCGCGCCCCACATCTCTGAAAAGAGCACTACAGTGGCTGAGCGCAACAAGCAGTTTGTATTCCGCGTGCGGCCCGATGCCGACAAGGGCGAGATCAAGGGCGCCGTAGAGCTCATGTTCAATGTGCAAGTCGCCGCCGTGCGGACCGCCAATCTGAAAGGCAAGGTCAAGCGCGCGGGACGCCGTGGCGGTCGCCGCTCAGACTGGAAAAAGGCGTATGTGAGCCTGAAGCCGGGCTTTGACATTGATTTCACCGGCGGGAAGTAAAGGAACTATCATTATGGCATTGGTTAAAACAAAACCCACATCCGCCGGACGGCGCTTCGTCGTCAAGGTGGTGACGCCTGGTCTGCACAAGGGTGAGCCGCACGAGCCGCTGCTGGAAAAGCAGATCCGCGGATCGGGGCGCAACCATCACGGACGGGTGACGGTTCGCCACCAGGGCGGCGGTCACAAGCGTCACTACCGCATCATTGATTTCAAGAGAGACAAGGACGGCATCCTCGGACGTGTCGAGCGCATCGAGTACGATCCTAACCGCAGCGCGCATATCGCCTTGGTGCTGTACGCCGACGGCGAGCGCCGTTACATCATCGCCCCCAAGGGCGTGGCGGAGGGTTCCGAGCTCATGTCCGGCCCGGATGCGCCGATCAAGCCGGGTAACTGCCTGCCGATCCGCAACATTCCTATGGGCAGCACCGTGCATTGCATAGAAATGCAGCCAGGCAAAGGCGCGCAATTGGCGCGCAGCGCCGGCGCGGCGGTGCAGTTGGTGGCGCGGGAAGGCGAGCACGCCACACTGCGGCTGCGTTCGGGCGAGATACGCAAGGTCCCGACCGACTGCCGCGCGACCTTGGGCGAGGTGGGCAACTCCGAACACAACCTGCGCTCGCTCGGCAAGGCGGGCGCCAAGCGCTGGCGTGGTATCCGTCCCACCGTACGCGGCGTCGCCATGAATCCGGTGGACCACCCGCACGGCGGTGGCGAAGGCCGCACCTCGGGCGGACGTCACCCGGTGTCCCCTTGGGGCACACCCACCAAGGGTTACAAGACACGCGCCAACAAGCGCACCGACAGCATGATAGTACGCCGTCGTCCCAGAGGCGTAAGGTAAGGAAATAATCGTATGCCACGTTCAGTCAAAAAAGGCCCCTTTGTGGATGCCCATCTGGTGAAGAAGGTCGAGGTAGCCGTCGCCACCCACAGCAAGCGTCCGATCAAGACCTGGTCGCGCCGCTCCATGGTATTGCCTGATATGATTGGGCTTACCATCGCCGTGCACAATGGCCGGCAACACATCCCTGTGTTGATCAGCGACAACATGGTCGGCCACAAGTTGGGCGAGTTCGTCGCTACGCGTACCTTCAAAGGACATGCGGCGGCAGGCGATAAAAAGGTCGCTGCGGCGGCCCCCAAGTAGGGAAATTATCATGGAAACGATAGCTAAACTGAAATATGCCCACTTGTCGGCTCAGAAGGCCCGGCTGGTGGCCGATCAGATCCGCGGCCTGCCTGTCGAGCGTGCGCTGCAATTACTCAGTTTCAGCAACAAAAAGGCGGCCGCGCTACTCAAGAAGGTGCTGGAATCCGCGATTGCCAATGCCGAGCACAACCTGGGCGCCGACGTGGATGAACTCAAGGTCTCCGCGATATGGGTGGACGGCGGTCCCATGCAGAAGCGTATGCACGCGCGCGCCAAGGGCCGCGGTGCGCGTATCCTGAAGCGCACCAGTCACATCACAGTTACCGTTGCCGACAAAGGTTAACGAGAGAGGTTACGATGGGTCATAAAGTACATCCGACGGGCTTTCGCCTGGGTATCGTCACCGATTGGACGTCCACCTGGTATGCGAACACCAAAAATTACGCCGACTATCTCAACACCGACCTCCAGGTGCGCGATTTCCTGAAGAAGAAATTGGCGCAGGCCTCGGTGAGCCGGATACAGATCGAGCGCCCGGCGCGCAATGCGCGCATCACCATCCATACCGCCCGACCCGGTATCGTGATCGGCAAGAAAGGCGAGGATATTGAGTCGCTGCGTAAGCAGATCTCCGTGATGATGGGGGTGCCTGTGCACGTCAGCGTGGAAGAAATACGCAAGCCCGAGCTCGATGCCTACCTGGTTGCTGAGAGCGTCGCCCAACAGTTGGAGCGCCGCATCATGTTCCGGCGTGCCATGAAGCGCGCCGTGACCAACGCCATGCGCACCGGTGGCCTGGGCGTCAAGGTCAACGTCTCCGGCCGTTTGAACGGCGGTGAGATTGCGCGCTCTGAGTGGTACCGTGAGGGCCGCGTGCCCTTGCACACCCTGCGCGCAAATATTGATTATGGATTTGCCGAGGCGCATACCACCTACGGGATAATTGGCGTCAAGGTATGGATATTTAAGGGCGAGGCCTTCGGACTGGGTGACCAGACCGCCGAGGGCGCAGCCGCCGACAAGGCTGCGCCGCATGGCGCAGCGCAACCTGCGAGCTAACAGTTATGATGCAACCTAAACGAACCAAGTACCGTAAGCAGATGAAGGGCACCAACCGGGGTCTTGCCACTACCGCCAACAAGGTCAGTTTTGGCGAGTACGGCCTCAAGGCCACTACCCGGGGCCGTGTCACCGCGCGCCAGATTGAGGCTGCGCGCCGCGCCATGACCCGCCATGTAAAGCGTGGCGGCAAGGTGTGGATACGCCTGTTCCCCGACAAGCCCATTTCCCGTAAGCCGCTGGAAGTGCGCATGGGTAACGGTAAGGGTAACGTTGAATATTGGGTGGCTCAGGTGCAACCCGGCCGCATGCTTTATGAAATGGAAGGCGTCACCGAGCAAGTAGCCCGCGAAGCGTTCAAGCTCGCCGCGGCCAAGCTGCCGGTGTTGACCACCTTCGTCACCCGTACAGTGATGTAACGCGCCATGAAGACCAGCGAACTCAAACAAAAGAACGCCGAGGAGCTTAACAAGGAGCTGCTCGAACTGCGCCGCGAACAGTTCAATCTGCGTATGCAGAAAGGCACCGGGCAGTTGACCAAGCCGCATCAGCTCAAAGACGTGCGCCACCAGATTGCGCGCATCAAGACACTATTGACACAAAAGGAAGGTCAGGCCCATGAATGAGCAACCCAAAGTGGAGGCAGGAGGCCGGGAGCGACCGCGGACCATGACCGGCCGCGTCGTCAGCAGCAAGATGAATAAATCCATCACCGTTATGATAGAGCGCACAGTGCAACATACGGCCTATGGAAAATATGTAAAGCGTACCACCAAGCTGCATGCCCATGATGAAAACAATGTATGTGGCGAGGGCGATCTGGTCACTATCGAACCGTGCCGTCCCCTGTCCAAAACCAAGGCATGGCGGCTGGTGAGCGTTGTCGAAAAAGCGATCTTGGAGTAACGGTTTTTTGGTGCTATACTTATCTGCTTTCCTTGCCCGTACTTAGCAATAGAGTTGTCGGAGATAAGCCATGTTACAAATGCAATCCACCCTGGATGTCGCCGATAACAGCGGCGCGCGGCGCCTGATGTGCATCAAGGTGCTGGGCGGATCGCACCGGCGTTACGCCGGCATAGGCGACATCATCAAGGTCAGCATCAAGGAAGCGATCCCGCGCGGCAAGGTCAAGAAGGGCGAAGTTTACGATGCGGTGGTAGTGCGCACCCGCAAGGGTCTGCGCCGGCCTGACGGTTCGGTAATCCGTTTCGACAGCAACGCCGCCGTGCTGCTCAACAACCAGCAGCAGCCGATCGGCACCCGCATCTTCGGGCCGGTCACCCGCGAGCTGCGCACTGAAAAATTTATGAAGATTGTTTCACTCGCCCCGGAAGTACTATAGCTGAGAGCTAGATTGCGATGCGTAAGATTAGAAAAAACGATGAGATCATCGTGATTGCCGGCAAGGACAAAGGCAAGCGCGGCAGTGTGTTGCGCGTGCTGGACAATGATCGCGTGATGGTCGAGAACATCAATATAGCGAAGCGCCACACCAAACCCAATCCCAATAAGGGTGTGAGCGGCGGGATTGTGGAAAAAGAGATGCCGTTGCACATATCCAACGTCGCGCTATACAACGCCGCCGCCAAGAAGGCCGACCGGGTCGGGATACGCATGCTGGAAGACGGGCGCAAGGTGCGGTTTTTCAAGTCCAACAATGAAGTGATTGATAGATAGGCGCTGCTGTGGCAAGACTGCAAGATTATTACCGCAAAACGGTGGTCAAGGATCTGATGGCCAAGTTTGGCTATGAGAATGTGATGCAGGTGCCGCGCATCACCAAGATAACGCTCAATATGGGCGTCGGTGAAGCGGTCGCGGACAAAAAGATCATCGAGCATGCGGTGGCTGACATGACCAAAATCGCCGCCCAGAAGCCGATCGTGTGCCTGTCACGCCAGTCCATCGCAGGCTTCAAGATTCGCGACGGTTGGCCAATAGGCTGCAAGGTTACCTTGCGCCGCCAGCGCATGTATGAATTTTTGGACCGGCTGGTGAGCGTCGCCATCCCACGTATTCGTGACTTTCGCGGCCTCAATGCCAGATCGTTCGACGGGCGAGGCAATTACAGCCTGGGTGTGCGTGAGCAGATCATATTTCCAGAGATAGAGTACGACAAGATTGATGCGCTGCGTGGCATGGACATTACCATCACCACCACCGCGAAAACCGATGAAGAAGGACGCGCGCTGTTGGCGGCCTTCAGTTTCCCGTTTAGGACTTAAGGGTACCCAGTATGGCAAAAACCTCAATGGTTAATCGCGAGCTGAAGCGCGTGCAGACGGTTAAAAAATACGCAAGCAAGCGTGCGGAGTTAAAACAGCAGATGACGGACCAAAGTGCCTCCGAACAGATGCGTCAGGATGCGCGTCGCAAGTTCGAAGCGATGCCGCGCGATGCCAGTCCCGCGCGCGGACGCAATCGCTGCCGCATCACCGGCCGTTCACGCGGTTTCTACCGCAAGTTCGGCCTAGGACGCAGCAAGCTGCGCGAGGCAGCCATGCGCGGCGACATCCCAGGTTTAGTTAAGGCGAGTTGGTAATGAGGTACGTTAAATGAGCATGACTGATCCCATTGCCGACATGTTGACCCGCATCCGTAACGGCCAGGCCGCGGAGAAGGTCGAGGTAAGTATGCCTTCGTCCAAGGTCAAGGTGGCGGTCGCCAAGGTGCTGGCCGAGGAAGGCTACATCGCCCATTACACCTTGCAAGAGATGACCGGCAACAAGAAGCTGCTGGTGATCGGCCTCAAATATTACGCCGGTAAACCGGTGATCGAACATATTCAGCGGGTGAGCCGTCCCGGCCTGCGCACCTACAAGGGCAAGACTAAATTGCCCAAGGTGATCGGCGGCCTCGGTATAGCTATCGTTTCCACTTCGCACGGTGTCATGACCGACCGTGCGGCTCGCGCGGCCGGTTGCGGCGGCGAGATTCTTTGTTACGTTTCATAGGATTCAGCATGTCCAGGGTTGCTAAAAGTCCCATTGAAATTCCTTCCGGCGTCGAAGTCACCATTAGCGGTCAGGCCGTTGCGGTGAAGGGCGCCAAGGGTTCGCTGAAGATGGACGTGCACGAGCGGGTCGAGATCAAGCGTGAGGACAAGATCCTCAAGTTCGCGCCACGGGATGGCTCTATCGAGGCCAATGCGATGGCGGGAACCACACGTGCGCTGATGAATAACCTCATTGTGGGCACCGTGAGCGGATTTAGTAAAAAGCTGGACCTGGTTGGAGTCGGGTACCGCGCCCAAATGCAGGGTAAGGTGCTTAATCTCACGCTCGGCCACTCACACCCGATCAGTTTTACGCTGCCGGATGGCATCGCCATCGAGACGCCTACTCAGACGGAGGTCGTGGTCAAGGGTATAGACAAGCAGTTGGTTGGTGAAGTGGCGGCGAAGATACGCGCCTATCGCAAGGTCGAACCCTATAAGGGCAAGGGTGTTAAGTATTCAGACGAAATTGTTGTGCGCAAGGAAGTCAAAAAGAAATAACTAAATGCGCGGCTTAAGATAGAGAAATTTATGAACATGGACAAAAAAGAAAACCGTTTGCGCCGTGCCCGGCGCGCCCGAGCCAAGATCCGGGAGCTTGGTGTGATGCGCCTGTGCGTAAACCGCACGCCGCAGCACATCTACGCGCAGATCATTGATCCGAGCGGCGCCCAGGTAAAAGTGTGCGCCTCGACGCTGGAGGCCGCCGTCAAGGGCGGGCTCAAGAATACCGGCAACGTGGCCGCCGCAGCCGCGGTCGGCAAGGCGATAGCGGAAAAGGCCAAGGCGGCGGGCATCACCCGGGTTGCGTTCGATCGCTCCGGATTTAAGTACCACGGTCGTGTCAAGGCGCTGGCCGATGCGGCGCGTGAACACGGTCTCGAATTCTAAGGACTGATTTATGGCAGGTTACGAGGTCCCAAAAAATAACGACGGCTTGCTGGAGAAGCTGGTCGCGGTCAATCGTGTCGCCAAGGTGGTGAAGGGCGGACGGCAGTTCGGCTTCGCGGCCCTGACGGTGGTCGGCGACGGCAACGGCAAGGTCGGTCTTGGGCGCGGCAAGGCGCGCGAGGTGCCTGTGGCCATCCAGAAGGCCATGGATGATGCGCGCCGTAATCTGCGCTCCATCAGTCTTAAAGGCGGCACCTTGCAATACCCTATAACGTCCGAGCACGGCGCGGCCAAGGTGTTTATGCAGCCTGCCTCTCAGGGCACCGGCATTATCGCGGGCGGTGCTATGCGCGCGGTGTTCGAGGTGCTCGGCGTGCACGATGTGCTGGCCAAGTGCATAGGCTCCACCAATCCCATCAACGTCGTACGTGCGACCATCAAGGGTCTGACCGTCATGAACGATCCGGAAGACATTGCGGCCAAGCGCGGGAAGTCACTGAGCGATATTCTGGAATAGTCATGGCGAAAAAGAACATTTCCAAAACCATCAAGGTGACACTGGTGCGCAGCCGCTTCGGGCGCTTGCCGGTGCACAGGGCCTGTCTTGCGGGCTTGGGTCTCAGGCGCATGCATAACAGCGTTGAGCTTACCGATACCCCGAGCGTGCGCGGCATGATTAATAAGATCTCATACATGCTCAAGGTCGAGGATTTGACATGATGCGCCTCAACACACTGAAACCCGCCAAGGGCGCCAAGCAGGCCGCCAAGCGCGTAGGGCGTGGCATCGGTTCGGGTCTGGGCAAGACCTGCGGGCGTGGTCACAAAGGTCAGCATGCTCGCGCCGGCGGCTATCATAAGGTCGGTTTCGAGGGCGGCCAGATGCCCATACAGCGGCGTCTGCCAAAGATTGGTTTCGCGTCGCTGACGGCGAATGATACCGCCGAGATCAGGCTGCATGAACTCGCCAAGGTTAAGGGCGACAAAATAGATCTGTTGGCCCTCAAAGCGGCCAACCTGGTGCCGCAAGGCGCGAAGCGCGTGAAGGTGATTCTCTCCGGCAAGATCACCGTGCCGGTGACCCTGCATGGCGTCGCCGTGACCAAGGGCGCCAGGGCCGCCATCGAAGCGGCGGGCGGCAAGGTCGAGGAGTAAGGTGGCCGTTACGTCCTCAGCACTGGTTAATGGTTTAGCCGGCGCAGGCCGGTTCACGGAGCTTAAGCGTCGTCTGCTGTTTGTGTTGGGCGCGTTGCTGGTATTTCGTATCGGCACACATATACCCGTGCCTGGGATAGATCCGGTGGCGCTGGCCGCCCTGTTCGATCAACAGCGCGGCACTATCGTAGACATGTTCAACATGTTCTCCGGGGGCGCGCTGGAACGTTTTTCGGTGTTTGCGCTGGGCATCATGCCGTACATTTCGGCTTCGATCATTATCCAGTTGTTGACGACGGTGGTGCCAACCCTCGAACAACTGAAGAAAGAGGGTGAGTCAGGGCGCCGCAAGATCAGTCAGTACACGCGCCGGGCGACCCTGGTGCTGGCGGTATTTCAGGCCATCGGTATCGCCATCGCTCTGCAAAGTCAGCAGGCCGGAGCCGTGCAGGTGGTGATTAATCCGGGAACGCAATTTGTTTTTGTGGCGGCGTTGACCTTGGTCACCGGCACCATGTTTCTGATGTGGTTGGGCGAGCAGGTGACCGAGCGCGGGATCGGCAACGGCATCTCGATCATCATCTTCGCGGGCATCGTGGCGGGTCTGCCGCAGGCCATCGGTGGCACGCTGGAGCTGGCGCGCACCGGCGAGATGAACTTCTTGACGGTGGCGGTGCTGTTTGCCCTGGCGATCGCGGTGACGAGTTTTGTGGTGTTTGTAGAGCGGGGGCAGCGGCGTATTACGGTCAATTACGCCAAGCGCCAGCAAGGACGCACGATGTATGCGGGGCAGACCAGTCACTTGCCGCTCAAGGTCAACATGGCGGGGGTGATACCTCCGATCTTTGCATCGAGCATCATCCTGTTTCCCGCCACCATAAGTGGCTGGTTCGGGAATACCGAGGGATTGGGTTGGCTGAAGGACATCTCAACCACGCTCTCGCCAGGGCAGCCGATTTATGTGATGTTGTACGCCGCGGCGATCATATTTTTCTGCTTTTTTTATACGGCCTTGGTGTTCAATCCTAAGGACACGGCGGACAATCTGAAGAAGTCCGGGGCCTTTATCCCGGGGATACGGCCGGGCGAGCAGACGGTGCGCTACATTGACGGCGTGATGACACGCCTTACCATGGGCGGGGCGCTCTATATCACGCTGGTCTGCCTGCTGCCGGAGTTTTTGATCGTGTACTGGAATGTGCCGTTTTATTTCGGCGGGACGTCCTTGCTGATTATTGTTGTCGTGGTCATGGACTTTATGGCGCAGGTGCAGGCGCATCTGATGTCGCATCAATATGAGGGCCTGTTGAAGAAGGCCAATCTGAGAAGGTGAAGTAAGGAGAATTTTATGAAGGTGCGCGCCTCGGTAAAAAAGATGTGCCGTAACTGTAAAATCGTGCGGCGTAAGAGTGTGGTGCGGGTGATTTGCACCGACGCACGCCATAAGCAACGGCAGGGTTAGGAGAGCTGTATGGCACGTATTGCTGGTATAAATATTCCGGTTCAGAAACACACGTCCGTCGCGTTGACTGCGATTTACGGTATCGGCCGTGAGCGCGCCCAAGATATTTGCAAGGCGACCGGTGTGAACCCGCAAATCAAGGTTAAAGATCTCACCGACGCACAGGTGGAAGCCTTGCGTACTGCGGTGGCTAAATTCACCGTCGAAGGCGATCTGCGGCGCGAGGTCTCCATGAGCATCAAGCGGTTGATGGATCTGGGTTGCTATCGCGGCCTGCGTCATCGCCGCGGCTTACCGGTGCGCGGCCAGCGTACCCGTACCAATGCGAGGACTCGCAAAGGTCCGCGAAAGGCGATCAGGAAATAAGTTGAGAGTATTTAAACAGGATATCTATGGCTAAGGTCACTACCCGCGTTCGCAAACGCGTTAAAAAGAACGTTGTAGACGGCATGGCGCACATCCACGCCTCGTTCAATAATACGATAATTACCATCACCGACAGACAGGGTAATACCTTGGCATGGGCGACGTCCGGCGGCTGTGGCTTCCGTGGCTCCCGCAAGAGCACGCCGTTCGCCGCACAGGTGGCGGCGGAAAAGGTGGGTAATGCCGTACAGGAATTTGGCGTGAAAAATCTCGAAGTTTTCGTCAAGGGTCCCGGTCCAGGCAGAGAGTCGGCCGTTCGTGCCCTTAACGCGGCCGGTTTCAAGGTCTCCAACATCACTGACGTGACACCGATTCCACACAACGGTTGCCGTCCCCCCAAAAAGCGTCGCGTGTAAGCCGGAGGCAGTCTTGGCAAAATATATTGGTCCAAAATGTCGTTTATGTCGTCGTGAGGGAGAGAAGCTTTTCCTGAAGGGCGAGAAGTGCTTTGGCAGCAAGTGTGCGATAGAAAGCCGTGCGTTCCCGCCTGGGCAACACGGGCAGCGACGCACCCGGCTCTCGGATTACGCGACTCAGCTCCGCGAAAAGCAGAAGGTGCGCAGGGTTTACGGCGTGCTGGAATCTCAGTTCCGTCTCTACTATAAAGAGGCGGATCGCCGCAAGGGTTCGACCGGCGAGAATCTGCTCCAGTTGCTGGAGGGCCGTTTGGACAACGTGACCTACCGGATGGGGTTCGCCACCTCTCGCAGTGAGGCACGCCAGTTGGTGCGCCACAATACGGTGACCGTGAACGGCAAAAAGGTGAATATACCCACTTATCAGGTCAAGCCCAGCGATGTGGTCGCGGTGAGCGAAAAGGGCAGGAGCCAGTTGCGCATCCAGGCCGCGCTCGACATGGCGCAGCAGCGCGGGTTTCCCGATTGGATTGATGTGGATGTGAGTAAAATGCAGGGGGTGTTTAAGTCGAAACCGGAGCGCAGTGATTTGCCCGCCGAGATCAATGAGCATCTCATCGTCGAGCTTTACTCGAAGTAAGCATATCTGAGTTGTATCGCTGTTTGTTGAAGAGAGGGTTTTTATGCAAGGCTCAGTCTCAGAATTTTTAAAGCCTCGTCTGGTTGAAGTTCAGCACATAGACGCCAAACACGCCAGAGTGGCGATGGAGCCGCTGGAGCGCGGCTTCGGACATACCCTGGGTAACGCGCTGCGTCGCATCTTGCTGTCTTCGATGCCAGGCTGTGCCGTTGTGGAGGTCGAGATTCAGGGTGTGGTCCATGAGTACACCAGTATCGAAGGTGTGCAAGAGGACGTGGTTGAGATACTGCTCAATCTTAAAGGCTTGGCGATCCGGATGCACAACAAGGACGAGTCCACCCTCACCATCAGCAAAAAAGGCCCCGGTGTGGTGACCGCCAACGACATCGTTTTGGATCATGACGTAGAGATCGTGAATCCCGATCACGTCATCGCGCATTTAACCA
>DATMXC010000195.1:0-4222 GCA_035561915.1 Gammaproteobacteria bacterium | reverse complement strand
AGATAACCCAGCAGCATCAGCCGGTCGCACAGGGTATTAATCTTGCGGGGGATGCCGCCGGTATAGTTATAAATCGCACTGAACGCGTCCGCACTGAAGGAGGGATCACCCTTCCATCCCGCGGTCTGTAACCGGTGTTCGATATAGGCCCTGGTTTCCGGCTCATCCATCGGCCCAAGGTGGTAAGAGGCGATGACCCGCTGCCGCAGTTGCTGCATGTCTTCGCCCTGCAGGGTATTGCGGAACTCCGGTTGGCCGAGCAGGAAACTTTGCAGCAGGGATTTTTCGCCGCATTGAAAGTTGGACAGCATGCGCAATTCTTCCACGGCGCGGGGGGTCAGGTTTTGCGCCTCGTCCACCACCAGCAACGCCCGCTTCCCCTGATTGTGCAGCGACAGCAAAAACGCCTCCAGCTTTTTCAGCAGGATCGCCTTGCTGGTATCTTCATGCGGAAGGCCGAATGCGGCCACCACCATGCGCAGCGTGTCATCCGCATCGAGTTGGGTGCTGACCAGATTGGCCGCCACCACATGTTCCGTATCCAGTTTGCGAAACAGATTGCGCACCAGGGTGGTTTTTCCGGCGCCGATCTCACCGGTGATGACGATGAATCCCTCGCCCTGGTGCAAACCGTATTCCAGGTACGACATCACGCGCATGTGCCCGCGGCTGCCGTAAAAGAATCGAGGGTCGGGGTTTAGCTGGAAGGGTTTGGCATGTAAATTATAGAATGCCTCATACATAAAAGCGTGTCTGCCTTAGAACCTCATATCCAGTGATACTGTGACGGCATTCTCTTTATAGTCATTACCGGCCTGATTAGAGGTGCTCTCAATGTGCCGCAGATCCGCAGAACCGTTCATTTTTTTTGCCAGTTGTTTGTGCACACCCAGCCTGACCGATGTCAGATCGTCCTGCCGTCCCGTATTCTCGAACTCGCTGCGAGAGTATGACACGCCGAGGTTTGAGCTGGTGAGCGGCGTCAGGCGCAAATTCCAAAAGGCGCTGGCGCCGTACTGCTTGACATCGTCGCTCAGTAAAAAATCATCGCTGCCCGGAGTGCCGCTTGGAACTCCGGCCGTCTGTGAAGTGCGGGTTACATTGAAAAGGCTGAAGACCATGGTGTTCCTCACGCCGTTCAGGCTCACTGCGGCCTGCAGGCGTTTTTGCAAAAACGCCTGATTGGTGAGAAAGTTGAGCGATCCCGCCACGGTGCGGGGCAATCCGTTCTGAACGATAAAATCTTCAATAAACTGCGCACGAATAACAGGGTCCGGGATGGCCGAGCTGAACTGGCTGTCCAACAGGCTGGCGGTATCAATAGCCACCGGGATAAAGAACTGCGATTGAGTAGTCGTAATGTCTTCGTTGTAACTGACGTTCCAGGCCGTGCGGCGGCTCCGCTGGCTATAATCGAGAAGATAGGTATCCCCAAAATAGCGCCTGCCGAAACGGGCTTCAAGCTTGGTCCGTATGCTCGGCGTCCAGGCAAAACCGGCGTTCCAGAAGGACCCCTCTGGTTTGTTGGGTCCGATGCTCAAGTAGCTGTTATTCTCATAACCATAAGCCCCCACCAGACCCAGCTTACGGCTCAACAAATAGCGCAGTTCACCCGAGAATTTCTCTCTCTGATAGTCCTGAAAATTTGTGTTGTTTATATATTCTTTACTATAAGCCAGCGTCCAGCCCAGCTTGTAGAAGGCCCTGGCGCTGCTTAACTCGGCATTGACGCGGTCAGACTGGCTGTCCGATATGCCGGCTGCACTGGTGCTGGCTGCATTATGCGTGTACCGCACCAGATAATTTGCAAAGTTTCCCAACCTGCTGCGGATGTAGGGGCTGATCTGGTAAGTCCTTACATCCGCACGATTACCCGTAACATTGACATTATCGAAACTCTGTACCCCCAGCAACGAGATGTTTTGCTGGGAAATCGATGCGCTCGCGTCAGTATAAAAGAAGTCCTTCACCCACTCGGCATTTGCGTATGCGCTTAACTGGTGGTTGGTGTTGTTGCGGTGGCTGTCGCGCAGATAGGTCAGAGTTTGCAGGGTATAGGTCGCATTGACCTTTAACCGGTTACCCGTTTTGCTCACTGAAACACCGGGATTGATCTGAGTGACAAGCTCACTCTGCTCTTGGCCCTTGGGCGCCAGCGTCACATTGTCGGTATAGGTTTCCCGCAGATTGAGGTGTGGAGTCACGCGCCAATCTGCAGCACCTGCATCAGACGACATCAACCACAGCGCCGTGTAGCAAAAGGAAAAAGCCAGGGTCAGCCAGCCGGGCCTCGCAGTGTGTTTGTGAGCTGAAACTGCTCGCATCCCGCGGCGGTCGTGATTATTTGCCATAACCGCCATACTGCCCGTAGCCGTAATAGTCTGCGCCCGTGAGCGCATTGCCCTTATTGAGCAACAGACTGACGACATCGCAGGATTCGATCTGACGCAGCGCCTCCTTAAGAGCCTCGTGGGTCGTCCTTTGCGCTTCGACGATCATCACGATCTGTCCCATGTGAGTGGCCAGTACCCGAGATTCCGTGGTTGACAGTAACGGCGGAGAGTCAAAGATAATGATACGGTCCTGGTAACGCTGCGCCATATCCCGCAGCAAACGGCTCATGGCCTCACTGGCCAACAACTCCGTGGCGTAGCGATGCCCCCGTCCGGCAGGCAGGATGGAGAGCTTCTCTACGTTAGTTCTGATCAGCACATCGGAGAGTTGAACGTGCTCGTCGAGCAGGACATCCATGAGTCCTTTATCCGCTTTAAAGCCGAAAAACTTTGGAATGGACGGCTTGGCGACGTCGGCATCCACCAAGAGCACCCTGTGATCCATTTCCATGGCGATGCTCATCGCAAGGTTGATCGAGCAAAAACTTTTCCCTTCTCCGGGAAAAGAACTGGTCACCATAATCAGGTTACCATTTTTGACCGGCGCGGCGCCCTGGTTAAAGGCGTTCATAATCAAGGGGCGCTTAATCAGCCTGAACTGCTCGGCGATCTGCGATCTCTCACCGTCAGGGGTAATCATCCCTGCCTGCCGTAACTTGGCGAGATTGATATTCTCATGACGAGAGGCCTGTTCCGGCAGGCGAGGGGTAGACCCGCTTTGCGGCTCGGCCGACGGTTGGCTGGACACTGGGGATTTCACCCTATCACCCAGCTTCTCCCTGTTGACTGCGGCCTCGATTATTTTTTCGTCACGATCACGCGCGACTTTTTCGCCGTCCGAAGCTGGCTGAATCGGCTTTACAGTTTCCCCAAGTTTGCCCGCCGCCTTTTCAATAATGCTCATAGAAGCCCCCTGCCACGCCGCTAGGCAACCTTGGCTGTCAAAAACAACATCGCCATAATTGCCGCATAGGCGCCCATCAAACTTATAAAGGATATAACAAAGGCAATGAGCCGGTTCTTGTACTTCCTGCTCTGCTGGTGGGTCCAGGTCATGGAGACCATCCCCAGGAGGGGCAAACCGGTGACTTCACGCAAGGTGCGGGGATCGTTAAAAGTAGGCCGGATCTGACTGACCAAGAATGCCAGGCCGAGACCCCCTATCAAGCCTCCCAGAAGGACCAGCGACATTAACTGCGGGCGGTTGGGCCCGCTGGGAGTAATCGGCACGCGAGGCGGATCAACGATTCTGAAATCAACCGTGCCCTTTGTCGCATCAAGCTCTCCTGAAATCTGCGCCGATTCGCGCCGCGCCAGCAGTTTTTCGTAATTTTCCTTATGCACCGAGTAGTCGCGGTTGAGCTGAGTGAGATCAGCCTCGACTTGAGGCACCCTATCCGCAGCAGCCTTAAGCTGTTCGTAACGGTTCTCATACTCTTTCACCCTTGCCTGCATCGAGGCCACGTTTGCCTCAGCCTCGGACAAAGCGATGGACAGTTGTTGGTACAAAGGATTCGTATTCTGGCCTTGGTTTGGTGTTCCGGAAGAGGAGGGATTTAGTTTGGCCTCTTCCTTCTTCTGCGCCTCCAATTGCTCAATGATGCGTTTGGTAGTGATGACATCAGGATGCTGCTCCGTATAGCGGAGACGCAGGGCATCTAAATTTTTGGTCAGATCTTGAATGCGCGCGTCAAGCTCCGGATTTGCCGGGACCGGAGGTGGCTCATCAACGATTGCGCTAGACGCTGTATCGGATAGTTGATTTTTAATAGCATCGCGCGCACTTTCGGCCTCGCGCAAGTCGAGCTTGGCCTGATTCACATCAGTGC
>DATMXC010000194.1:0-2624 GCA_035561915.1 Gammaproteobacteria bacterium | reverse complement strand
TCGCTCGCCGTCATGATTAAGGGCAAGCAGGGCCGCTTCCGCCAGAACCTGCTCGGTAAGCGCGTGGATTATTCCGGCCGTTCGGTGATCGTGGTCGGCCCGACACTGCGCCTGCATCAATGCGGACTCCCCAAGAAGATGGCGCTCGAATTGTTCAAGCCTTTCATCTTCAGCAAGCTCGAGCGGCGTGGGCTCGCCACCAACATCAAGGCGGCCAAAAAAATCGTCGAGCGCGAGGGGCCGGAGGTGTGGGATATTCTCGAAGAGGTTATCCGCGAACATCCGGTGATGATGAACCGCGCGCCAACGCTACACCGTTTGGGCATTCAGGCCTTTGAGCCGGTGCTGATTGAAGGTAAGGCAATCCAGCTGCACCCGCTCGTCTGTACCGCCTTCAACGCCGATTTTGACGGCGACCAGATGGCGGTGCACGTGCCGCTCTCGCTTGAGGCCCAGCTTGAAGCGCGCACGCTCATGATGTCTACCAACAATATTCTTTCACCCGCCAACGGCGAACCCATCATCGTGCCCTCGCAGGACGTAGTGCTGGGCTTGTACTCCATGACCCGCGAGCGGGTGAATGCCAAGGGTGAGGGGATGGTGTTCGCGGACCTCGCCGAGGTGCACCGCGCCTACGAGACCCGCGCCGTCGAACTACAGGCCAAGGTAAAGGTGCGTATCAACGAGACCCGGATAGACGACTCGGGAGAAAAGCATCGCAGCACCCGGCTGGCGGACACCACCGTGGGCCGCGCCTTGTTGTTTGAGTTGCTGCCAGAAGGCATGCCGTTCGACGCCGTCAATCAGAACATGACCAAGAAGGCCATCTCGCGGCTGATCAACGCCTGTTACCGGACGGTCGGTCTGAAGGAGACCGTCGTGCTGGCCGACCAGCTCATGTACACCGGTTTCGCCCAGGCCACCCGTTCCGGGGTCTCCATCGGTGTGGACGACATGGTCGTGCCGGATGAGAAGGGCAAGATCATCGGTGCCGCCGAGAAAGAAGTAAAAGAAATCGAAAACCAATACGCCTCCGGTCTGGTCACCAACGGCGAGCGCTATAACAAGGTGGTGGATATCTGGTCGCACACCAATGACCAGGTCGCCAAGGCCATGATGGACAAGCTGGGCACGGAGATGGTCAAGGACAAGGCCGGCAAGCCCGTCAGGCAGGCCTCGTTCAACTCCATTTACATGATGGCCGACTCCGGCGCCCGCGGTAGCGCCGCCCAGATCCGTCAGTTGGCCGGTATGCGCGGCCTGATGGCCAAGCCGGACGGCTCCATCATCGAGACGCCGATCACTGCTAATTTCCGTGAAGGTCTGGACGTATTGCAATACTTCATCTCCACCCACGGCGCCCGCAAAGGTCTCGCCGATACCGCGCTCAAGACCGCCAACTCCGGTTATCTCACCCGGCGTCTGGTGGACGTGGCGCAGGATCTCGTCGTGACAGGAGATGATTGCGGCACCCGCCAGGGTCTCACCATGAGCCCGCTCATCGAGGGCGGCGACGTGGTCGAGCCCTTGCGCGAGCGCGTGCTGGGCCGCGTCACGGCCGAGGATGTGCCGGTGCCGGGCTCCAAGAAGATCGCAGTCCCCGCCGGCACGCTGCTGGATGAACGCTGGGTGGACAAGCTCGAAGATCTCAGCATAGACCAGGTCAAGGTACGCTCGCCGATCACGTGTGAGACGCAACACGGCATCTGTCGCGCCTGTTACGGGCGCGACCTCGGTCGTGGTCATCCGATCAATATCGGCGAGGCGGTCGGCGTCATCGCGGCGCAATCCATCGGCGAACCGGGTACTCAGCTCACCATGCGCACATTCCACATCGGCGGCGCGGCATCACGCGCGGCCGCGGTCAACAGCGTGGAGATCAAATCCAAGGGCAAGGTCAAGCTGCACAACATCAAGCTGGTGCAGCACCAGAGCGGCAACTACGTCGCGGTGTCGCGTTCCGGAGAGTTGACCCTGGTGGACGAGTTCGGCCGGGAGCGTGAGCGTTACCGCGTGCCTTACGGCGCGGTGTTGACGGTCAGCGAAAGTGATGAGGTGGTACCCGGTCAGATCGTGGCGCACTGGGACCCCCACACCCACCCCGTGATTACCGAGGTGGCGGGCCGCATCAGGTTCAGCGACTTTGTCGAGGGCGTCACCGTCCATCGGCAGGCCGACGAGGTCACCGGTCTTACCAGCATGGTGGTCACGGATCCCAAGCAGCGCGCCGCGAGCGCCAAGGATCTGCGCCCGATGGTAAAGCTGGTGGATGAAAAGGGCAAGGATCTGTCTATCGCCGGCACCGACATTCCGGCGCATTATTACCTGCCCGCCGGGGCCATCGTGAGCGTGGAAGATGGCTCGCGCATGGGCGTGGGCGATGTCATCGCGCGTATCCCGCAGGAATCCTCCAAGACCCGCGACATCACCGGCGGTCTGCCGCGTGTGGCGGATCTGTTCGAGGCGCGCAAGCCCAAGGAGCCGGCGATCCTCGCCGAGCGAACCGGCATCGTCAGTTTCGGCAAGGACACCAAGGGCAAGCAGCGGCTCATCATCACCGGCGCCGATGGCGAACAGCACGAAGAGCTCATCCCCAAGTGGCGGCATGTCACGGTGTTCGAGGG
>DATMXC010000193.1:0-4628 GCA_035561915.1 Gammaproteobacteria bacterium | reverse complement strand
TGCCTACTCCGCCCTTTTGGTTGGCGACCGCCCAGACTTTCATTTTCCCGCACCTTGTGCGGGGGCGCCCGACGCGGCCGGTTTAGTGATGCCGATGGCAATCGGAGGCCTGACAAGGCCGCTGCTGAAGGGCAATTGTATCGGCGGGGCGATCTGCTGGGGGAAGGCCGGCCTTACGGATTGAGGCGCGCGACTAAATTCTACCGGGGCACGCGGAGTCGCCGGCTGTACCAGCGGGACAGGGTTGACCGGTGGCTCAGACGACGCCTTGGGCACCGGTGCAGGTATATTGCCTAAGATCTGGCTGTCCGGCGTATCCTTATTCTGCGGCGGTGCGGGCGGCGGCGCAGGCGGCGCCATGGGCACCGGTGCGGGACTGACTTGCGCAGGCGGCGGTGCGGGCAATGTTAGCTGCGCCGGGCTGGTTTGCGCAGGCAACCGAATGGGCGACCAGGGCGCCGCAGGGTGAACTAATGGGGCAGCGATGATCGGCGCCAGAGGCCGTGCTATAGGTGCGATGGGCGCTATGGGCGACAAGGAGGACGCCGGCGCCAGGGGTTGAGTGCGCGCGGGCAGACTGACAGATGGCGTTGTTACCGGCGCGGGCTTCGCCTGCACCTGCGTTTCGCCATAAGAGACCGAAGGCTTCAACAACGCCGGCGGCGGCGCGGCAGCACCGGCTGGCTCGGTGAGTTTGAGCCAGGCCGGTACTTCAACAGGCAGCACAGTGGGGGCTGGCGCGGTTTTGCCCATCATGAGCAATGACGCTGTTGCACCGGTGGGTACCGCAGTCTCGCCGGCAGAGTGTAGTGGATTAGCAGGCGCCTGCTCAGGTTTGTTTGCGACCTGTACCGGCTTGGGTTCGGGTTTGAATTCTTGCAGATCCGGCGCCTGCGCTGGTTCGGCCAGTATGGCCAGTATCACGCGGCGGTTCTTGCTGCGGCCTTCCGGCGTGTCGTTATCGGCGACCGGTTGATATTCACCGTAACCTATCGCGGCCATGCGCTCGGGGCTCACGCCGCTATCGGCGAACAGATGCACGACGCTCGCAGCACGCGCCGCGGAGAGTTCCCAGTTGGAGGGGAATACGAAGCTGCGTATCGGGTCGTTGTCGGTATAGCCCGACACCTCGATGGGGTTAGAGAACGGTGTGAGGATCGCGGCGATGCGCTCCAGAATCGGTACGGCGTCCGGTTGCACGCGCGCGCTCCCGCTGACGAACAGGATACTGGCCTTGAGTTCAATCTCCACACGCTGCCGTTCGCTGCGCACCTCGATGAGCTTGGCTTCCTCGAGTTGGCCCAATGCCTCTTTAATTTGTCTGGCGATCTCCTGGAGCGGCGCTGCGGTTTCACCCTGATCCGTCGGCGCATGTTGCTGCATCGCACCTTGCGGAGCGACCACCTTGCCTTGCGAATCGGGCAAGGGCTTGCGGCCCTTGGGGGTATCGGGCGGGAAGGGCGAGAGTGGGCGCGGCAGCGGCGGACGCGGCGGCTGGACCACGGTTGGCTTGTCACGTACGTTGGGGCTGGGCGAGGCTGGCGACTTGGAGGGCTCGCCGACCTGGATCGGCTCCAAGGTCTTGGGGGCGGAACGGAACGCTGCCACCAAGGCATCGGAGAGCACACGGTATTTGCCCTGATTCACCGAAGAGATGGCGTACATCACCACAAAAAAGGCGAACAATAGCGTGATGAAATCGGCGTAGGACACCAGCCACCGTTCATGATTAACGTGCTCTTCATGCTTTTGTTTGCGGGCCATATCAACTAAGTAGGGCCGAATTTATTCGGCCTTCATTGCGGTGCGAATTTGTCGCACCTACAGTTAATGCATATACCCCTGCAGCTTGGTCTCGATGTTGCGCGGGTTCTCGCCTTGAGCGATTGAAATCAAGCCCTCCATAATCATGGTGCGAAATTGGGTCTGATTCTGGACCAGGGTCTTTAATTTGGCCGCGAAGGGTAGGAAAAAGAGATTAGCGAGGGCCACGCCGTAGATGGTCGCCACAAACGCCACCGCGATACCGCTACCCAAGGCAGAAGGGTCCGAGAGATTGCCCATCACATGGATCAAGCCCATCACCGCGCCGATAATGCCTATGGTGGGACTGTAACCGCCCATGGCCTCGAACACCTTGGCGCCCTGGTTGTCGTGATGCTCCTTGGCCTCCAGCTCCACATCCAGGATGCCGCGTATCACCTCCGGCTCACTGCCGTCCACCAATAACTGTAAGCCCTTGCGCGCAAACAGGTCGGGCTCGGCCTCGGTCACCGCCTCCAAACCCAGCAGACCTTCCTTGCGTGCGATATTGCTCCAGTTGACGATCTTCTCGATGGCCTCTTGCGGGGCCAGCTTGGGGGGCATAAACACCCACTTAGCGATCTTGAAGGCGTGGATAAACACCGGCAGCGGCGTCTGTAGCATGGCTGCGCCAAAGGTACCGCCCACCACGATGAGTACGGCGGTGCCGTTCATGATACTGCCGATATGCCCACCATCGAGCACTTGGCCGCCAAGGATGGCGCCGAACGCCAGCGTCAATCCGGCCAGACTGAGGATATCCATACATCAGTTCCGTTTGGCGAGATTCACGCCGATCTCGGACAGGGGCAACACCTGATCGGCAAGGCCCGCCTCCACCACCGCCATCGGCATGCCGTAGATCACACAGCTCTGTTCGTCCTGCGCCCAAATCGTCGCACCGCCCTGTTTGAGCAGCCGCGAACCTTCACGCCCGTCGGCGCCCATGCCGGTGAGGATGATGCCCAGCACCTGGCCGGGCATGGCGCGTGCGAGCGAACCGAAAGTAGTGTCTACCGAGGGTTTGTAATTTTGCCCGGGTTCGCTGTCCTGGATGCGCACCACCGCCACGCCGTTACGCTGCTCGATTATCATCTGTCGTCCGCCCGGCGCAAGCAGCGCGGTGCCGGGCTTCAACGCCTCGCCGTCCGCCGCCTCCTTCACGGTGATGGCGCACAATTGATTAAGACGTTGCGCGAAGGTGGGCGTAAAACTGGCGGGCATGTGCTGCACCAACACTATAGGCATGGGAAAATCCGCCGGCAGTTTGGTGAGCACCTGTTGCAAGGCGACCGGCCCCCCCGTCGAGGTGCCGATGGCGACCAGTTTGTAATTCGCCTTGCCCGCAGCGCGCCCGGACGCGATGACCGGGGTACCGTTGACCGGCTTGCTTGGCGCGGGGCGCGCAGCAACAGAAACAGAACTTCTCAGGCCGCGCTGGCCGAGCGCGCGCACCCGCTGACAAAGGAGTTGCTTCGCCTCGTTGCGATCCTGCGAAATATCCTCGAAACGCTTCGGCAAAAAATCCACCGCGCCGGCCTCTAGGGCCTCCAGAGTGGCCTGCGCGCCTTCATGGGTGAGCGAGGAAAACATCAACACCGGCGTGGGGCGCATACTCATGATCTTGCGCACGGCGCTGATACCGTCCAGCACCGGCATTTCGATATCCATGGTCACGACATCGGGCTTGAGTTCGACAACCTTGTCCACGCCCTCCTGGCCGTTGCTCGCGGAACCGATTACCTCGATCTCGGGATCGGCATTCAACATTTCGGTCACGCGCCGACGGAAGAATCCGGAATCGTCCACTACCACTACGCGCACGGGCATTACATTACTCCTTGGTTTTTTAGGGCGCCTCTAAAAATTCGATCAAGACGCGAGGGCAAGGCGGAAAGACGCGAAAAAGCGCAGTGTACAAGTAGTACATGAGCATTTTGAGCGCATTTCCAACGCGGCCATCGTGGCTTTAGCGAATTTTTAGAGGTGCCCTTCACGCCGCCCGCCTGGCATAGGTCTTCATCATGCCCGGCACATCCAGGATGAGTGCGATGCGACCGTCGCCGGTGATAGTGGCGCCGGCGATGCCTTGCGTGCCATGTAGCAAAGCGCCCAGCGGCTTGATGACGACCTCTTCCTGGCCGATCAATTGGTCCACCACAAAGCCTAGCCGCTGAATGCCGAAATGCACAATCACCACGTGTCCGTTTTCCGGCGGGGCTTCGTATGCCGCACCGGGCACCAGCCAATGGCGCAGGTAAAAAAGCGGGTACGGCTTGTCGCGCACCATCACGGTCAACTGGCCGTCTATGACATTGGTGCGTTTCAAGTCGAGATTGAATATTTCGCTGACGCTCACCAGCGGCAGCGCGAAAATCTGGTCGCTGAGCACCACCATCAGGGTCGGAATGATCGCCAGGGTGAGCGGAACCTTGATGATGAGGCGGCTGCCCTTGCCCAGCGTCGAATCTATCTCGACCACGCCATTAAGCTGTGAGATGCGGGTCTTGACGACGTCCATGCCCACTCCGCGCCCGGAAACATCGGAGATCTCGGTCTTGGTCGAGAAGCCCGGCATAAAGATGAGATTAAAACATTCGCGGTGATCCAAACGCGCAGCGGCATCCGGATCCATCAGCCCTTTCTCCACCACCTTGCGCCGCAGCAGCTCAGGGTCCATGCCTGCACCATCGTCAGCGATAGTAAGCAGTATGTGGTCTCCTTCCTGCTCGGCGGCGAGTATTACCGTCCCGGCGCGCGGCTTGCCCTTGGCGGCACGCACGTCCGGCATCTCGATGCCATGATCCACGGCGTTCCGTACCAGG
>DATMXC010000192.1:0-12140 GCA_035561915.1 Gammaproteobacteria bacterium | reverse complement strand
GGTGGGGGTAGGTAAAACAGGGTATTTACTCAGGAGTCGCATCATAAAGATTGTAACCTTCTTTGTGACTCCTGAATCCCTGTTTCTTTGTGCGCGATACCAGGGTGTAAACGCTGGGGATGACGAACAGGGTGAGAAAGGTGCCGAGTAACAGGCCGCCCACGATCACCCAGCCGATCTGCTGACGGCTCTCGGCGCCGGCCCCGGTGGCCAGGGCCAGCGGCAGCGTGCCCAACACCATCGCGGCGGTAGTCATGAGTATGGGACGCAGGCGGAGGCTGGCCGCCTCGATGACGGCGGCGTGCAGATCGCGGCCGCGCTCCTGTAACTGATTGGCGAACTCGACGATCAGGATGCCGTGTTTGGTGATGAGACCTATCAGCATGACCATACCGATTTGACTATACACATTGAGGGTGCCGCCAGTCAGTTTCAGCGACAATAAAGCACCCGTCATGGCGAGCGGCACAGTGAGCATGATAATGAATGGCGAAAGAAAGCTCTCGAACTGTGCCGCCAGCACTAAATAGATAAAGATCAGCGCCAGCACAAACGTTAAGTACAAGGCGGCGCCCGATTCCTTAAACTCGCGTGATTGACCATCCAGCGAGGTCTTTGCGCCGGCGGTGAGCACCTCCCTGGCGGCGCCTTCCATAAACTCCAGCGCCTGTCCCAATGAGTAACCCGGGGCGAGGTTCGCGGAAATCGTGGTGGAGCGCAAACGGTCGAAATGGTTGAGCTCTTTCGGCGCAACGGTTTCTTTTACGCGCACCAGATTGGCCAGTTGGATCAACTGGCCGTCGTTACCGCGTACGAAGATGGAGGAGAGGTCATTCGGATTGGTGCGTTCTTCGTCCCTGAGCTTGACGATCACGTCGTACTGTTCGCCCTCGCGCTTGAAACGTGTCACCTGCCTCCCACCCAATAATGTTTCCAGCGTGCGGCCCACCTGGCCCACCTCGACCCCCACGCTGGCGGCCTTGTCGCGGTCCAGCATCACCTTGAGCTGCGGTTTGTTGAGCTTGAGGTCGCTGTCCACGTTGACCAGCCCCGGAAACTTGGAAGCCTTGGCGAGCAGGGCGTCCACCATGGTTTGCAACTCTGCATAAGAGTTGCCCTGCACCACGAACTGCACCGGTGGATTGCGGAAGCTCTGGCCGAGTGAGGGTGGACTGATCGGGAACGCCAGCACGCCGGGCAGCATGAACATCTTCGGGCCGAGCGCCGCCGCGATGTCCTGCGCGCTACGGCTCCGTTGGTCCCAAGGCGTGAGATTGACGAACGACAATGCAAAGGTGACGGGGTTGGGCCGCTCCAGGCCCGGTGCGACCACCATGAAATAGTTGAAGATCTCTGGCACCTTGGAATAAAAGCCTTCCACCTGCCGCGCGTAGCGATCGGTGTAGCTCATAGTCGCGCCCTCGGGGGCGATCATGATGCCAATCAACAGGCCGCGGTCTTCCAGCGGGGCGAGTTCCGATTTGAGCCCCGTGAGCAACGGGACGCTATTGCCTTTGGGAGCAGGGATGCTGATGCCTGTGAATAAAGGGACGCTAATACCCGCAACAATGCCGCCCAGCAGGATAATCCACCAGCGTTTATGCAGTGCGGCCGTGAGCAGCCGGCGATAACCGTTGTTGAGGGCTAGCAGCCACTGCTCACTCATCCGATACACGCGGCTGTGAGTTTTTTGAGGACGTAGAATTTTTGAGCACATCATCGGCGTCAGCGTCAGTGCAACGAAGCCGGATACCAGCACCGCACTCGCTACGGTGAGCGCGAACTCGGTAAATAAGCGGCCGGTATTGCCGGTCATAAAGGCGAGCGGCACGAACACCGCAGTGAGGGTAAGCGTCATGGCGATCACCGCGAAGGCGATTTCCTTGCTGCCCTCGAACGCAGCCTGCATCGCATTCATGCCATGCTCGATGCGGCGCTGGATGTTTTCCAGCATGACGATGGCGTCATCCACCACCAGCCCGATGGCCAATACCAGACCCAGCAGGGTGAGGACATTGATAGAGAATCCCATCGTATAAAGAAAGATAAAAGCCCCGATCAGAGAGACCGGAATAGTGACGAATGGAATGAGGGTGGCGCGCAGCGTTCGCAGAAACAGAAAGATCACTACCACGACCAGGATGAGTGCCTCACCCATGGCCTTGAACACTGCGGAGATGGATTCCTCAATGAACAGGGACTGATCGAAGGCGACCTTGAGTCTCATCCCCTCCGGCAATGCCGCAATGATCTTGGGCAATTCACTTTTAACGGCCTGGGCGACGGAAAGCGTATTGGCGGTGGATTGCTTGACAACGCCCAGTCCCACCGCAGGATTACCATTCACGCGCACCGCGTTACGCTCGTCGGCGGCGTCAATCTCGGCTTGGCCGACATCGGAGAGGCGTATCGGATACCCGTTCACCTCGCGGATGATGAGACGGTTGAATTGTTCCGGCGTCTGTAAGTCGGTCTGCGTAAGCACAGTGAACTCTCGATTCTTACTCTCGATGCGCCCGGACGGGACTTCGAGATTTTGATTGCGCAGCGCGTCTTCAACATCTTGCGGCGTCAATTGATACGCCGCAAGACGGTCGCGGTCCAGCCAGATGCGCATCGCATAGCGTCGTTCTCCGCCGATGATGACGCTCGCCACGCCGGGCAGAGTCTGCAGACGGTCTTGCACCACGCGATCCGCGTAATCGGTGATCTCCAGCGGGCTGTGCTGGTCGCTGGAAAAGGCCAGCCACATGATGGCTTGGGCGTCGGCTTCTACTTTCGCGATCACCGGTTCGTCCACGTCGTCCGGCAGCCGCCCCCGTACCCGGGATACACGGTCGCGCACGTCGCTGGCGGCGTTATCCGGATCGCGCGAGAGTATAAACTCCACGGTGATCTGGCTCACCTCTTCACGGCTTACCGACTTGATGGTCTTGATGCCCTCGATGCCCGCCAATGAGTCTTCCAGCGGGCGCGTCACCTGGCTCTCGATGATCTCCGCGCTCGCGCCGGTGTACACGGTGCGCACCGACACCACCGGCGCGTCAATATTCGGATATTCGCGCACCGAGAGGCGCTGGTAGGAAATGATGCCGATCAGGATCAGCATCAGGCTCATCACGGTGGCAAGCACCGGACGGCGAATGGAAAGATCGGAGAGCACCATCAGGCTAACCTTTGGGTGCCGAGTTTTTATCAGCCGGGCTGACCACCTTCACCGCCGTGCCGTCGTGAAGCTTGGTCTGCCCTGCGGTGACGACGGTATCGCCGGAACTAAGCCCCTCCAGAATCTCCACCTTGCCGTTGCGGCGCTGACCAGTCTTGACCTTGCTTTGCAATGCCTTGCCGGCGACGATTCGATAGACGAATTGCTCCTCACCCTTGGGCGCTAGCGCCTGTTCCGGGACCAGTAGCGCCGCAGTGCGCTGCTCAAGCACCAGATTCACGCGCGCGAACATGCCGGGACGCAACAGCAGATCGGTATTGGGTATGTGGGCGCGCAGCAACACAGCGCGCGTCTGCGCGTCAATGCGCGGGTCTATGGCGTAGACCTTGCCGTTGAATGTCCTGCCGGGATAGGCATCTACTTCCAGGTTGACCTCTTGATCGAGCTTGATCTCGGCCAGATACGTCTCCGGGACACGGAAGTCCAGCTTCAATGAAGCAATGTCTTCGAGATTGACGATATCCTGTCCCTCTTTGATGTAATCGCCTGGACTCACCTGCCGCAACCCCAACACCCCCCCGAACGGGGCGAACAGTTTGGTCTTGGCGAGGCGCGCCTCCTCGATGTTTTGCTGGGCGCGCGACTCTGCCAGCTTCGCCTGCGCCTCGTCGTAGCTCTGGCGGCTCAGCAGATTTTTGGTCTGCAATTCCTGCGCGCGCCGAAAATTAAGCTCATTGAGTTTTACCGTGGCGGTCGTCTCGGCGAGTTGTGCTCGAAATTCGGTCGCGTCTAGCGTTATCAGTTCGGCGCCTTGCGTGACGCTCTCGCCTTCGGAGAAGTGAATCGTCTGAATCCGTCCCGCGATTTCCGAGCGGATGATCACCGATTCGTTGGCGTTCATTGATCCTACGGCTGTGATGTCGCGCGTGACGGCGCCGGTCTCGACCGCCACCGCCTCGACAGGCATCGCCATAGGGCCTTGCGGCTTGGCGTCCTTGCCTGGCGCAACGCCCTTTTGTCCTCCTGCGTCGGTGCAGGCGCTGATTGCCAGGCTGAGCACGACGCCGGCCGCTATCGCTTTGATTATTTTTTTATCCATGAAACACTCGGTTGGTTGAGTTACGTTTTTGATTCCTGCACTCTCGTGAGGATGACCTCGATGACTTTGCAGCTGTAACGTCGGGTCCTTTGCGATATCCGGGTCGGGCGAGTGGCGTAGTATGCCCACCAGGCGGGTGAAATGTTCACTGCATAGACGCGGGCCATCCTCGAACATCCCACGCTGTACCAGCGTTGCAATGTGATGATGCTTCTTTTAGGTGGGCGAGATGCGCCTCGGTAAAGTGCACGAGCCGGTCCGCCAGGTTGCCGTTGATACCCTCAAGTCGTCCTTCCATCGGGGTGGATCCGGCACACGCCGATTTCCATACCGTAGTTCGGTTGGCAAGAGGCGTAAGGTCTACGTGCCTTTAAACCTGCCCACCTACTTTAAGGTTGGACAGACTTCGTGCTCAATAAATCGTCAATATTGCGCCAAGTCGGGCTCGATCTCGCACGCCCAAGCTGCGACGCCCCCGGCCAGATTGACGACATTGTTGAACCCCATACCCTCCAGAAAGGCCGCCACCCTTAAGCTGCGGCCACCGTGGTGGCAGATCACGATGGTCTCTCGATCCGCATCCAAGTTTTTCACCTCATCCGGGATTTGCCCCATGGGGATATGCCGCGAACCTTGGATACAGCAAAGCTCATATTCCCAAGCCTCGCGCACATCTAACAACAACGGGACCGGTTCAGCCGTTTCCAGATAAATCTTGAGTTGTTGCGGGGTGTATTCGCGCATTGCCATCCTTCAAAACACGAAGGGCTGAAGCTGCGGCGCGTTGATCAATACTGGGATATCGGTCTCGAACAGGCTCTCACGCATCCAGTCCGCTTCACCCACCCGGGTGACGAGCAGGGCCTCCATCGCGTGTGCACCGCCCGCAATCACAAACATCCGCCCATTGACGCGCAGGCTACGCTGGTAATGTTCTGGATAGAGGGGGAAAGAGCCAGTGATTACGATGATGTCATAAGGGCCATGCCGCTCCCACCCCAGCGCGGCGTCTCCTGTCTCAAGAGTCACGTTGGAAAGCCCTTGCGCGGCGAGTTTGTGCTGGGCCTGCGTCTTGAACTCCGGGAAGATATCCACGCTGTAGACATGCTTGGCCAGGCTGGCGAGCAGCGCGGTGAGGTAACCGCTGCCGGTGCCCACCTCGAGAACGGTGTCATCCGGCTTGATGCCGAGCGCCTGAATCAACCGGCCTTCCACCTTGGGGGCCATCATGACCTGCTCGTGCCCCAAGGGAACGGTAAGATCCGCGAAAGCCAGGTTGCGATATTTCGCCGGGACGAAATCCTCGCGCGGCACGCGGCCCAATAAATCCAGCACGGCGGGGTCGAGCACCTCCCAGGTACGGATCTGCTGCTCGATCATGTTAAAGCGGGCCTGTTCCATATTCATCGTCAATCTCAATCCAGAAATCACAGCGTAAAAGGGTACGGTCTTTGCGGGCGCGACGCAAGTTTAAGCTATTGCAAAAGCAGGTGCTATAGGCTACGGTGGGCAGTGCAGCTAGGGGTGCCCCGCCTCGTAATCCGATCAAGGCGCGGGCTGAGATAACCCTTTGAACCTGATCCGGTTTATCCCGGCGTAGGAAAGCGGCGTTACCCCCCTTTCCTGCGCCCATGTCATCGAGGTGCAAGATGAGCGCAGTTCCAGAGACGTTTTTGAGCAAGACAGTTACGCTCGACCCAGCCGTCACCCAGCCGTTTCCCAATTCCCGCAAGGTGTACATAGCCGGTAGCCGGGCTGACATCCGCGTCCCCATGCGCGAGGTGACGCTGTCCCCCACGCCCGCGAGTGTCGGTGCCGAGCCCAACCCACCGGTATATGTGTACGACACCTCCGGCCCGTATACCGACCCGGACGCATTGATTGACCTGAGCCAAGGCCTACCCGCGCTGCGCGAGGCCTGGATCGAGCAACGCAACGACACCGACGTGCTGCCGGAGATAAGCTCGCGTTACGGACGCGAGCGCGCACACGACCCCAAACTTGCCCACCTGCGTTTCGAACATATCCACAAACCGCGCCGCGCCAAGCCGGGCATGAATGTCTCCCAAATGCACTACGCACGTCAGGGCATAGTCACGCCGGAGATGGAATACATCGCGCTTCGTGAAAATATGCTCCGCGAGCAAGTCGCGAAGCAAGGCGAGAACCAGCGCCTGGATCTGGCGCGCGAGCAAGCCCTCGCCCAGCATCCGGGCGAATCATTCGGCGCCAGCATTCCGCAGCGCATCACGCCGGAATTCGTGCGCGACGAAGTGGCGCGCGGGCGCGCCATCATTCCCGCCAACATCAATCACCCGGAACTGGAACCGATGATTATCGGCAGAAACTTCCTGGTCAAGATCAACGCCAACATCGGTAATTCCGCAGTCAGTTCCAGCATCGAAGAAGAAGTGGAAAAAATGGTCTGGTCCACGCGGTGGGGCGGCGACACGGTGATGGATTTGTCCACCGGCAAAAATATCCACGAGACGCGCGAGTGGATTATTAGAAATTCCCCCGTGCCCATCGGCACCGTGCCCATCTATCAGGCCCTGGAAAAGGTAGACGGCAAGGCCGAGGATCTTACCTGGGAAATCTTCCGTGACACGCTCATCGAACAGGCCGAGCAGGGCGTGGACTATTTCACCATCCACGCCGGTGTCAGACTTGCCTACATACCACTCACCGCCAAACGTGTCACCGGCATCGTGTCACGCGGCGGCGCGATCCTCGCAAAATGGTGTCTCGCGCATCACAAGGAAAATTTCCTCTACACGCATTTCGAAGACATCTGCGAGATCATGAAGGCCTATGACGTGAGTTTCTCGCTCGGCGACGGCCTGCGCCCCGGCTCCATTGCCGACGCCAACGACGAAGCGCAGTTCGCCGAATTAAGAACACTCGGCGAGCTGACCAAAATCGCCTGGAAGCACGACGTACAAACCATGATCGAAGGCCCCGGCCATGTGCCCATGCACCTCATCAAAATCAACATGGAAGAGCAGCTCAAACACTGCCACGAAGCACCGTTTTACACCCTGGGGCCGCTCACCACCGACATCGCACCCGGTTACGACCACATCACCTCCGGCATCGGCGCGGCCATGATAGGCTGGTACGGCTGCGCCATGCTGTGCTACGTCACGCCCAAGGAACACCTCGGCCTGCCGGACAAGAACGACGTGCGCGAAGGTATCATCACCTACAAGATCGCCGCCCACGCCGCCGACCTCGCCAAGGGCCACCCCGGCGCGCAATTACGCGACAACGCACTGTCCAAGGCACGCTTCGAATTCCGCTGGGAAGACCAGTTCAACCTTGGCCTTGACCCCGACAAGGCGCGCGAATTTCACGACGAAACGTTACCCAAGGAGTCCGCCAAACTCGCCCACTTCTGCTCCATGTGCGGCCCGCATTTCTGCTCCATGAAAATCACCCAGGACGTGCGTGATTATGCGGCGCAGAAAGGTATCGAAGATACGGAGCAGGCACTAAAAGCCGGTATGCAGGAGAAAGCACGAGAATTTAATGTACAAGGTGGAGACGTGTACCAGAAGGCATAGCTTAGTACAGAGCAGAGATGAGGGTTGCCATAACAAGGAAACGAAACGCGTTTATAGCGGGACTGTTTAGTGCCGCATGTCCAGGCTTAGGCTTTCTGTACGTCGGGAAGCTTTTGTACGCACTAGCGCTGCCATTAGGGCTGACATTGGTTTTTGCCCTGAGCGCGTGGACAAGAGTCATTTTCAGCCCGGCAGGTATGTTAGGCGCGGTGCTGGTCTATTTTTCCATATGGATAGTTTCTATTGTCTTTGCTGTATTCATTGCCAGACGGCAGGGGGAAGTGGCCTTAAAATGGATGCAAAGATGGTATGTGTATGTAGGCTTCTTTGTTCTGTCGTCAATCGTAGGGAGTATCCTGCTTAATAATCGCGGAAATCTGTTTGGGTACGAGACATACCGCTTTTCAGCCCAGTCAATGGCAGATACTATTCTTGTCGGTGACTTTATCATTACGGATACATGGAAGTACCGCTCTAACGTCCCACAAAGAGGTGACCTAATTGTTTTCAGATATCCCCGCGACCCTTCAGTGAAATATATCAAGCGTGTGATTGGGTTGCCCGGGGATCTTGTAGAAATCAGAGATTACTTGGTGTATGTAAACGGTAAGTCATTGGACGAGCCCTATGTTAAGCTCAGAAGCAACGAGCGATTATCAAATGCCACAACGTCCTATCAGGTGCCTTCGGATGGATACTTCATGATGGGAGACAATCGTGACAATAGCAACGACAGCAGATTTTGGGGGCCGCTACCAAGTGAGAATATATATGGTAGCGTTGAGTTTATTTGGTTGTCCTATGATCCCATAGCTGGATTGCGCCTCGATCGAATTGGTAAATTCGTTAAGTAGTTACGTGACTCTACTGCCAACCTTGATAGGCGGGCGAATATAATTAGTACGATTTGTGTTAACCCTCTACCCCGACATCAAACCTTACGTGCAACACAGCCTGGCGGTTGAGCTACCCCATGTGCTGCATGTCGAAGAATGCGGCAATCCTCAAGGTTTGCCGGTGTTATTCGTGCACGGGGGGCCGGGCGCGGGTTGTGAGCCGTATCACCGGCGGTTTTTTGACCCAAATATCTATCGCATCATTTTGTTCGACCAGCGCGGCAGTGGGCGCTCGACACCGCACGCAGAACTTCAAGGCAACACCACTCAGGCTTTAGTCTCCGATATGGAGCGTATACGCCAGCACCTGGGCATCGAGCGCTGGGTGTTGTTCGGCGGTTCGTGGGGCTCGACGCTTGCACTGGTCTATGCACAGACACATCCCGAGCGTGTTTTAGGGGCGATTTTGCGCGGTATTTTTTTGTGCCGCCCGCGCGAGATCCAGTGGTTTTATCAGGAAGGCGCCAACCGTATCTTCCCCGACTACTGGCAGGATTTCTTGCGCCCTATTCCCGAGAAAGAACGTGACGATTTGCTGCATGCCTACTACCGGTTGTTGACCGGCGCGGATGAAATCGCGCGCATGGCGGCGGCCAAGGCCTGGTCTTTGTGGGAAGGGCGCACCTTGACACTGCTGGAGAATCGTTCCGTAGTGGATCATTTCAGCGATCCCAGGACGGCGCTCAGCCTGGCGCGCATCGAGTGCCATTATTTCGTGAATGACAGTTTTCTTGCGCCTGATCAGATCGTGTGCGATGCGCACCGTTTACACACCATCCCCGGCGTGATCGTGCACGGCCGTTACGATATCGTCTGCCCGTTGGAGAGCGCCTGGGATCTGCACAAGGCCTGGCCGCAGGCGGAATTCAAGATCATCCCCGGTGCCGGGCACGCCGCGAGCGAAAAGGGCATCACCGACGCCCTGATGCGCGCGGCGGAAGACATGGCGCAGCGCCTCACATGATCGCTCTTTTGCAGCGCGTCACCCAGGCGCAGGTTGACGTTGACGGGCAAACCATCGCGCGCATCGGTAAAGGGCTGCTGATTTTCATCGGTGTGGAGCGCGCCGATGGCGAAGCACAGGCAGAATGGCTGGTGGAGCGCTTGCTTAACTACCGTGTGTTTGCCGACGCCGCCGGCAAAATGAATCTCGGCCTGCGCGACATTGATGGCGAGCTGTTGCTGGTGCCGCAGTTTACCCTCGCCGCAGATACTCACAGAGGCCTGCGCCCGAGTTTCACCCCTGCCGCCGAGACGGCGAAGGGCGCTGAAATGTTTGACTATTTGCTACGGCGCGCCCAACATCTTCATGAGCGGGTCGGCAGCGGCCTATTCGGTGCGGACATGCAGGTGAGTCTGATCAACGACGGCCCGGTGACTTTTCTACTGCGTACCAATCAGGCAAAGGAGGAAGGCGATGATCGGTAAAAAGAACATCGTATTTGGTTTTTTCTATCTGGTGCTGACAGCGGCGTTGGGCCCATACATGGTGGTGACTTTTTTGGGCGACGTGGGCAAGACCGAGGCGGTCAAACAGGAAAAGCTGGGCGCCTTGCAGCAGTCGGCCGAGAATCAATTCGAAATGAATCTCAACCCAATGAGCGCGGACGAGATCGCAAAACAAACTGCGAACGGATTGCTGGCGCTGTCCGCGCGCCTCAACAGCTACGCCCCTATACAGGGCATCAAGGGTGGGCCGCACGCGCACGGCAATCTGGAAGCCCTGCTGAATATCGTGGTGGGACTTGTGCTTAGTTTTTTGACAGTGTCCGCTACCTTCAAGCAGGTGATCAGCTGGGTGTTTATACTGGGCGCGCTGCTCCATTCCGGCCTGCTTTATCTCGCCGTGGCGCTGGGTGTGCCCTGGGCCGGTGCTATATTGGGTAGCCCTTTCGGTGTTGTTGGGCCGGCTTTGATACTGCTGGGGCTGTTGTTGATGGGAATCGCCAGTCTTATGGGCTTTCAGAGTAAACCGGCCAATTGAAGAGTGTACAAGCTTGAACTTTTTAATCAGATGTTTACCTAATTAAGATTATCCACGCCTTAAAATTCAGAACGATCCGATTTTGGGCACGGATATTCAGCAGAGCGAACTCAACATAAATATCTTTAAGGAGGTTTTATGAAACTAGTTAAATCAGGAACCTTGCTGGGCTTGCTGTTAGGTGTGGCCTCACTGGCGTTCGCCGGGGCGGGTTCGGTCACCATCAATTCCCCAGCCGACGGCGCCAAGCTCAAGGTGGGCGCGGAGAACAAGGTGGAATATGAAATTGATCCCGGCCCTAACGGCGATCACTTTCACATCTCCGTCAACGGCGGCAAGGAAGATGTAGTACGGTCCCTCAAGGGCAGCTATACCCTACCCAAGCTGAAGGCAGGGGAAAACAGCATCACTCTTAAAGTAGTAGACAAGGCTCATACGCCAGTCGGTATCGAAAAGACGATCAAAGTCACCGGCGAGTAGTGGCATTACTCGAAAACCTCGCCTACAGCGGGGTGCAGCTCGCGCATAACTTCGGGGCCGTGGCGGTGGTGGGCAGTTCCGCCGCCGCCACTTGGCTCGTCTTCGACCCCGCCTCGCAACGCCGCCTTGCCCGGCTCATGGCCCTGGGCTGGGTCGTACAGGGCCTGACCGGCGCGGGTTTTGGCGCAACCAGTTATTATTTCTACGGGAAGTTTCCCGATATCAAGGGCATAGCCATTGCCGCACTCGTCGTTAAAATCCTGAGTGCTGCCACAGGTTTCTTCCTGGTGCTTCGCTATCTCGCAAAATCACCGGCGTGGAATGAAACAGTGCGCCATGTCCGCTGGCGGGTACTGTTTTGGCTGGCCGCCACGCCCCTCGCCGCCGCCGCCGTACTGCGCTGGTTTTCCTAACGAGGGCCGTCTACAAAGCAAAAAGCCCCGCATGAGCGGGGCTTTTTGGGATTACATATAAATGACTTTAACCGGCAACGATACTTACGTATTTGCGGTGCTTCGGACCTCTGCGGTGAAATAACACCTTGCCGTCGGCCTTGGCGTAGAGGGTGTGGTCATTGCCCAGGCCCACGTTGACGCCGGCATGAACTTGCGTGCCTCGCTGACGTATGATGATATTGCCCGCGATTACGCTTTCACCGCCGAAGCACTTTACGCCCAGCCGCTTGGATTGGGAATCGCGCCCGTTGCGGGTACTGCCGCCTGCCTTTTTATGTGCCATTGCTGAGCCTCTTTAACCGGCGATGATGCCGGTGATCTGTAATTCGGTGTAATACTGCCGGTGTCCCTGCTGTTTCATGTGGTGCTTGCGGCGGCGGAATTTGATGATCCGGATCTTATCGTGACGGCCGTGCGCCGTGACAGTGGCAGTGACGGTGCCGCCTGTGAGATACGGGGCGCCGACCTTGACATCGGTGCCTTCGCCCGCCATCAGC
>DATMXC010000191.1:0-9330 GCA_035561915.1 Gammaproteobacteria bacterium | reverse complement strand
CGGCCGGGTGATTTGTTTCTCGCCCAGCAGGGCGGCGCCCGGCACGGCGCGGAATTTATCGAGGATGCCGTGCACGCAGGCGCCGTGGCGGTGGCGGTGGAATCGAACGCAACCGCTCTTACCGCGCATACCGTGCCGATTTATAACATCGCCGGTCTCGGGCAAAAAATCGGGCCCATCGCCGCGCGCTTTTATGGCCATCCCAGTCATGACTTCACCGTCATCGGTGTCACCGGCACCAACGGCAAGACCTCGGTCACGCATTTTCTGGCGCAGGCGTTGTCAAGCCCGTGCGGCGTGGTCGGCACGCTGGGAAACGGTATATATGGCCAATTGGAAACCGGCAGCCATACCACCCCTGATGCGGTCACCCTGCAAGCCCTGCTCGCGCAATTGCACGAACGCGGCGCGACGAACGTGGTGATGGAGGTTTCCTCGCACGGACTCGAGCAGGGGCGGGTGAACGGTGTGGAATTCGATATCGCAGTGTTCACTAATTTGAGCCGCGACCACCTGGACTATCACCCCGATATGACGGCCTATGGCGCGGCGAAGCGCCGGCTGTTTCAGATGCCGGGTCTGCGTCACGCCGTTATCAACAGTGATGATGACTACGGCCGCGAGTTACTAAGCATGCTTCCCAAGGGCGTCCAGCCGCTAGCATTTGGTCTATCTGCATACGGTGTTGCGAGCGTAGTGCAGGTGCGCGGGATGAATCTGCGCCTGCACAGTCAGGGACTGTCGCTGGATGTCGAAAGTCCGTGGGGCAGTGGCCGCCTCGAGAGTGCGCTGTGGGGCCGCTTCAATGCGAGCAACCTGCTCGCGGCGCTGGCGGTCTTGTTGACGATGGGCGTGCCGCTCGCTGATGCGCTGCAACGCCTCTCGCGCGTGAGCCCGGTGCCTGGGCGGATGGAACTCATCGCGGGCCGGGCCGATCTGCCAACGGTGATAGTGGACTATGCCCACAGCCCTGACGCCTTGCAACAGGCCCTCGCGGCTGTGCGTGAACATACCGGCGATGGGCAGGGACGCCCAAGTGTCGCGGGGACAGGACGTCCAGGAGCGACTGACGTACATGGAAGTACTAATGTCGCAGGAGGCAGGACGCCGGGAGCGACCACGGGCAGACGTGTGTGGTGTGTGTTCGGCTGCGGCGGCGGGCGTGACCGCGGCAAGCGTCCCTTGATGGGTGCGATCGCAGAACGGTATGCCGATTTTGTGGTGGTCACCGATGATAACCCGCGTCATGAAGATCCGGTCGGCATCGTGGCCGAGATCCTGGGGGGCATGACTAATCCCTATGCGGTGTATGTGCGGCGCGATCGGGCCGAGGCCCTGGCCTTCGCCATCCGTCACGCTGGAGCCGCCGACATCATCCTGGTCGCAGGCAAGGGTCATGAAGACTATCAACTGATCGGCGCCGAGAAGATACCGTTCAGCGACCGTGAGCAGGTGGCCAAACTGCTCGCCGCGAGGGAGAAATGATCCGCATGCACCTCTCCGAGGCCGCAATTGTATTAGAAGCCAAACACCTGGGCCGCGATGCAGAGTTCGCCGGGGTGAGCACCGACAGCCGCGCCTTGGAGCGGGATAATTTATTTGTCGCGCTGCACGGCCCGCACTTCGACGGCCATGCCTTTTTAGATCAGGCCATGCAGCGCGGCGCGGCGGCCGCGTTGGTGGATAGCGCCGTCGAGACAGCCCTGCCGGTCATGCGCGTGCAGAATACCCGCGCCGGTTTGGGTCAATTGGCGGCCGCATGGCGGGCGCGTCACACGATGCCGCTGGTGGCGGTCACCGGCAGCAACGGCAAGACCACGGTCAAGGAAATGATCGCGGCGATACTGAGCCAGCGCGGTCCGCTGCTGGTGACGCAAGGCAATCTCAACAACGACATCGGCGTGCCGCTGACCCTACTGCGCTTGGAGCGCACACACCGCCACGCGGTGATTGAGATGGGAGCCAATCACCCCGGCGAGATCGGCTATCTCACCCGCATTGCGCGCCCTACCGTGGCGCTCATCACCAACGCCGGCCCCGCACACCTGGAAGGCTTCGGCAGCATCGAGGGCGTGGCGCGCGCCAAGGGCGAGATTTACCAAGGTTTGAGTGAGGACGGTATTGCGGTCATCAACAGCGATGATATGTATGCGCCGCTGTGGCGCGAGCTGGCGGACGCGCATCGGGTGATGACCTTCGGTTTGTATGCGCCGGCCGATGTCCACGCCGAGTGGCGACAGGAGAGTAGCGGCAGCGCGCTGCAACTCTCGACGCCTGAAGGCGCGACGGAGGTGAGGCTGTCGCTGCCCGGCCGGCACAACGTGATGAACGCGCTGGCCGCTGTCGCCGCGGCCTTGGCAGCAGGGGCCGCGTTGCCCGACATCAAAAAGGGACTGGAAGCGATACGGACGGTGCACGGGCGTCTCGAACGGACGCCGGGTCTCGGCGGCGCGGAACTGATAGACGACACCTATAACGCCAACCCGGCGTCTTTGCAGGCGGCGTTGGGCGTGCTGGCTGCGTGTGCTGCACGCAAGTGGCTGGTGCTGGGCGATATGGGCGAGCTCGGTGTAGACACCGCCGCATTGCATGAACAGGCTGGCGAATGGGCGCGCGCCGCGGGCGTGGAGGCGCTGTACACGACCGGCGAGTTCAGCCGTCACGCGGCGCGAGCATTCGGCGCCGGATCCGAGCATTTTGCGAACCACGCCACATTGATTGCCGCATTGATCGGGAGGCTCAAGCGCGAGAACGGCGGAGTGACGATATTGGTCAAGGGTTCGCGCAGCGCCCACATGGAAGACGTCGTTGCCGCCCTCGGCCGCTCCGCGGGAGCCACCGGCTGATGCTCGTCTATCTCTTTCAATATCTGGCGAAGAGCCACTCATTCTTCAATGTCTTCGGTTACATCACGCTGCGCGCAATCCTCGGCACGCTCACCGCGCTGGCAATCGCGCTCTTGTTAGGACCGGCTGTGATCCGGCGTTTGAGTCATCACCAGATCGGTCAGCAGGTACGCGATGACGGTCCGCAGAGTCATCTCAGTAAGAGCGGCACCCCGACCATGGGCGGCGCGCTGATTCTGATCTCCATCGTCATCAGTACGTTGTTGTGGGCTAATTTGGACAACCGTCACGTCTGGCTGGTGCTGATCATCACGGTGGTGTTCGGTCTGATCGGCGGCGTGGATGACTATCTCAAGCTGGTGCACAAACGCTCCAAGGGTTTGTCCGCGCGCTCAAAATATCTTTGGCAGTCGGTCGCGGGTCTCACTGCGGCGATATTTCTTTATGCCACCGCACATCTCCCCGCTGAGACGGAGCTGATTGTGCCGTTCTTCAAGCACGTCGCGCTGCCGCTGGGGGCGGTGGGGTTTGTGCTGTTCAGCTATTTCGTGATTGTGGGGACCAGCAACGCGGTAAATCTCACCGACGGCCTGGACGGGCTCGCCATCCTCCCCACGGTGATGGTGGCGGCCGCGCTCGGGATCTTCGCCTATTCGAGTGGCCATGTCGTCTTCTCCAAGTACCTCGGTATTCCTTACATCCCCGGCGCGGGCGAGCTGGTGGTGTTTTGCGGTGCGATGGTCGGGGCGGGGTTGGGCTTTCTGTGGTTCAACACCTATCCCGCGCAGGTGTTTATGGGCGACATCGGCGCGCTTGGCCTGGGTGCGGCGCTGGGCTTGATCGCCGTCATCGTGCGCCAGGAACTGGTGCTGTTCATCATGGGCGGCGTGTTTGTGATTGAGACCTTGTCGGTGATCCTGCAAGTCGCCTCGTTCAAGCTCACCGGTAAACGCATCTTCCGTATGGCGCCGCTGCATCATCACTTTGAGCTCAAGGGCTGGCCCGAGCCGCGCGTGATTGTGCGCTTTTGGATCATCACCGTGGTGCTGGTGTTGACGGGTTTGGCGACATTGAAGCTGAGATGATAAGAATGGCGCACAAAACTACGTCTGCAAGCACCCTCCCGCCCGGGGCAGGCAGTCGCGCCGCGCCGAGTGAAGGCCGCACGGTAATTGTCGGCCTCGGCAAAACCGGGCTCTCCAGCGCACGCTTCTTGGCGCGGCGCGGGGTGCCGGTGCTGGTCACCGACAGCCGTTTGCAGCCCCCGGGCCTGCACGAGTTGCAGCAGGAGCTGCCCGAGGTACCGGTCTCGCTGGGCGGTTTCAACAACGAGGCCCTCCTGCGCGCCGATCAGATCCTGATCAGCCCCGGCGTGTGGCTGCGCGAACCGGCGGTCGCCGCCGCCGTGGCGCGCGGCACCCCGGTGATCGGCGACATCGAGCTATTCGCCCGCTACGCGCGCGCGCCGGTCATTGCCATCACCGGCGCCAACGGCAAGAGCACCGTCACCACGCTGGTTGGCGCGATGGCGGCACGCGCCGGTCTCGATGTACGGGTGGGTGGCAACCTCGGTACGCCCGCGCTGGATTTGCTCAAAGACATAGAGCCCGATCTCTACGTGCTGGAACTCTCCAGCTTCCAGCTCGAAACCACCCGGAGTCTCGATGCCGCCGCCGGCGTGGTGCTCAACATCAGCCCCGATCACATGGATCGCTACAGTGATCTTTCGGACTACGCGCGCGCCAAGCAGCGCGTCTACCGCGGTCACGGTGTGATGGTCATCAACCGCGACGACCCGCTGGTGAACGCGATGAGCAAGGACGCCCAAGTGTCGCGGGGGCAGGACGTCCAGGAGCGACCGATGACCGAGCCAGACAGAAGACAACTTGGCTTTACGTTAGATTCGCCGCACGGCGACGACTTTGGGCTCGTTGAGCACGACGGAGAGGTCTGGCTCAGTCACGGCGCGCGTCATCTCATCGCGGTGCGCGAGGTGCGTATCCAGGGCAGCCACAATATCGCCAACGCCCTGGCCGCTCTCGCCCTGGGCCACGCCATGGGCATACCGCTCGCCGCGATGCTCGATACGCTGCGCGAATTTCCCGGTCTGCCGCATCGCAGCCAGTGGGTAGCGGAACAGAACGGCGTGCGTTGGGTGAACGACTCCAAGGGCACCAACGTGGGTGCGACCATCGCGGCCCTCCAAGGTCTGGCCGCAACACTCGGCGACGGCCGCATTGTGCTGATTGCCGGCGGCGAGGGCAAGGACGCAGACTTTACCGTACTGCGCGCACCGGTCTATGCGCACGCCCGCGCCGTGGTGCTGATCGGCCGCGATGCGTCGCTTATCGAATCTGCGCTTAAGGACTGCGCGTTCATCAGTCGCGCTACCGATATGAAAGACGCGGTGAAGCAGGCCGCGCGACTCACCCAGCCGGGCGACGCCGTGCTGCTGTCACCGGCCTGCGCCAGCTTTGACATGTACAGCGGCTACGCCGAACGCGGGCAGGTGTTCATGGACGAGGTGGCAGGCTATCTCGAATCGGGGAGACGCGATTAACATGCGCGCGCGTGCGGCCATTCCCAACGACCAGCTCCCCAGGCCCGACTACGGGCTGCTCAGTGCGGCGGCGCTGTTGCTGGGGTTAGGATTGGTGATGGTGATGTCCACCACCATCACGGCGGCCGACCGGCAGTTGGGGCAACCTTTTTATTATCTGTTGCGTCAGACCGCCTATCTCGGCGTGGGGTTGGCGATCGCTTTCGCCGTTGCCTCCATGCGTTTGGTGTATTGGGAAAAATTGGGGCCGGTGTTGCTGATGACGGGACTGGTGTTGCTGATTCTGGTGCTCATCCCGGGCATCGGCAAGGAAGTAAACGGCAGCCACCGCTGGCTCGCGTTCGGGCCGGTTAGACTGCAACCCTCGGAGCTGGTCAAGCTGGCCGTGGTGGTGTATCTCGCCGGTTATTTGGTGCGACGCGGCGAGCAGGTGCGTACCACGATTCCGGGCTTTCTCGCCCCGATGGGGTTGATCGTGCTCATCGCCGCGCTGTTGTTGAGGGAGCCCGACTTCGGCGCCGTTATGGTGATCGTGGCGACGGCGCTCGGTCTGATGTTTCTTGGCGGGGTGCGGTTGTGGCTGTTTGGGTTGCTGGTCACCATCGCCGGCTCCTTGCTCGGCGTGCTGGCTTTCGCCGCGCCCTATCGTTTGGAACGCCTGACCGCCTTTTTGAATCCCTGGGCTGATCCATTCAAGAGCGGTTTTCAACTCACCCAGGCCTTGATCGCCTTCGGGCGCGGCGAGTGGTGGGGTGTCGGTCTCGGCGCCAGCATCCAAAAATTGTTTTATCTCCCCGAAGCACACACCGATTTTCTGTTCGCGGTGCTGGCGGAGGAATTGGGACTGGTGGGGGCGATGGCCGTGATACTGCTGTTTGCGCTGCTGGTGTGGCGCGCCTTTGCGTTAGGACGCCGCGCCGAACTCGCCGGGCATCGCTTCGCCGCTTATCTCGCCTATGGCTTGGGTTTGTGGATTGCGCTGCAGTCTTTCATCAACATCGGCGTCAATATGGGGCTGCTTCCCACCAAGGGGCTCACCCTGCCGCTGTTGAGTTACGGCGGTAGCAGTCTGGTAGTAAGCTGCATCGCGCTGGCACTGTTGTGGCGCATAGACTACGAACTGCGCGAATCGCCGCGGCTGCGGGTGAGATGGGTGCCGAAAAGTTCCCGGCAGGAGGCGCGTGCATTATGACAATGCGCGTACTTATCATGGCGGGCGGTACCGGTGGGCACGTCTTCCCTGCACTGGCTGTGGCGCACGAGTTACGTGCACAAGGCCACGAAGTGCTGTGGCTCGGCACGCGTGCCGGGCTGGAGGCGAAAGTGATTCCGCCCACCGGCATCCCACTCGCTTTTATCTCTATCAGCGGCCTGCGCGGCAAGGGCTGGTGGAGCTGGCTGCTGGCGCCTTATAAACTGGGCATCGCCTTTTTGCAAAGCCTCGGCCTCTTGATAAAACTCAAGCCCAGCGTGGTGTTGGGCATGGGCGGCTTCGTCGCCGGGCCGGGCGGGTTCGGCGCCTGGTTGCTGGACAAGGCGCTCGTCATCCACGAACAAAACGCAGTCGCGGGCCTCACCAACCGCTGGCTCGCCCCGCTGGCCGACAAGGTGCTGGAGGCCTTCCCCGGCAGTCTCGCAAAAAAATACCACCCTGTTCATACCGGCAACCCGGTGCGCGCCGCCATCACGCAGTTGCCTAACCCTGAGCAGCGCCTTGGCGGACGTAGCGGTGTATTGCGGCTGCTGGTGCTGGGCGGCAGCCTGGGTGCGCGGGTGCTGAATGAAACACTGCCCTTGGCCGTGCAACAGGCGCGCGAACACTGTCCCATTGAGGTCTGGCATCAGGCGGGGGCCAGACACCTTGAGGACGCACAAAGCCGCTATGCCGCAGCGAGTATCACGGCACGCATCACACCCTTCATCGAAGACATGGCCGAGGCCTACGCGTGGGCGGATCTCGTCGTGTGCCGGGCGGGCGCCCTGACCGTTGCCGAACTCACCTGCGCGGGGCTCGCCTCTATATTAGTACCGTATCCGTTCGCCGCCGACGATCATCAAACCGCCAATGCGCGTTATCTGGAGCAGCACGGCGCAGCGTGTCTGCTCCCGCAGGATAAACTCACACCCGCCTCACTCGCCGAGTTGCTCAAGACCTTATGTAACGCGCGGCAACGCCTGCTGGAAATGGCTCAGGCCGCGCGACGTCTGGCCCGGCCCGAGGCCGCGGCGCGGGTCGCGCAGCTGTGTCTGGAGGCGAGTCATGCCTGAGCGGCCAAAACTGCGATGGGCAAGGACGCCCAAATATCGCGGGGACAGGACGTCCAGGAGCGACCGGCAGGCCCCACGCATGGGTCACACCCAACACATACACTTCGTCGGCATCGGTGGCGCTGGCATGGGTGGCATCGCCGAGGTGTTGCTCAACCTCGAGTATGCCGTGTCCGGCTCCGACATCCATGAAAACGCCGTGACCCGCCGCCTCGCCGCGTTGGGCGCGCGCGTCGCCATCGGTCATGATGCGCGTCACATCGCAGACGCGGACGTGGTGGTCGTCTCCACGGCCGTCGGCGATGACAATCCGGAGGTGAGCGCCGCGCGCAGCCGTCGTATCCCGGTGATCCCGCGCGCCGAGATGCTGGCCGAGCTGATGCGCTTCCGTTACGGCGTCGCCGTCGCCGGCACCCACGGCAAGACGACCACGACGAGCCTCATTGCCAGCCTGCTCGCCGAGGGCGGGCTCGACCCCACCTTCGTGATCGGCGGACGATTAAACAGCGCGGGGACACACGCTCGCCTGGGCGCGGGGCAGTATCTGGTGGCCGAGGCTGACGAGAGCGATGCCTCGTTCCTGTATCTCCAGCCCATGGTCGCGGTGGTCACCAACATAGACGCCGATCATCTGGAAACCTATGACGGTGATTTCAACAAACTGCGCCAGACCTTCGTCGAATTTCTCCATCACCTGCCTTTTTACGGCCTCGCGGTGCTGTGCCTGGACGACCCGGTGGTCCGCGAAATATTGCCGCAGGTGACGCGGCCGGTGCTGACCTACGGCCTCAGCGACGATGCCGACGTACGCGCGAGCGGCATTCGACAAGACCGCGCCTGCACGCACTTCTCAGTGAGCCGCCCTTCGATGAATGATCTGCACGTCACGCTGAACATGCCGGGTCAACACAACGTATTGAACGCCTTGGCCGCTGTCAGCGTCGCGCAGAAACTCGGCGTGTCCGACGGCGCGATTCAAAAAGGTCTCGCCAACTTCCAGGGTATCGGCCGGCGCTTTCAGGTGTATGGCGAGATCCCCACGACGGCGGGCGAGGTCATGCTGATTGACGACTACGGCCATCACCCGCGAGAGATCGCCGCGACCCTGCAGGCGATCCGCGCCGGCTGGCCGGAGCGCCGCCTGGTGGTGGCGTTCCAGCCGCATCGCTATACCCGCACCCGCGACCTGTTCGATGACTTCGCCCGCATCCTCTCCGAGGTGGACGTGCTGGTACTGTGCGAGGTCTATCCCGCCGGCGAGACGCCCATCGCAGGGGCCGACGGCCGCGCCCTGGCCCGCGCCATCCGCGCGCGCGGCAAGAACGAGCCGGTGCTGGTGGAACGCGCGGCCGACCTGCCCGGCATCCTGCCCGGCCTGTTGCAGACCGGGGATATCGTGCTGACCCTGGGCGCAGGCGACATCGGCGCGGTGGCGGCCGCGCTGCCGCAACAACTGGCGGCGGCGACCACTCCCTTTGGCAAACGCGGGAGAAGAAAAACTAACAACTCATGAATGCATTACGTGAACATCCGGAAATGAAGACGGCGACGTTTGTGTTGCGCGGGACCTTACGCGAGAACGAGCCCATGGTACGCCACACCAGTTGGCGTGTGGGCGGCCCTGCGCAACACTTTTTTCAGCCTGCCGATATGGAC
>DATMXC010000190.1:0-3547 GCA_035561915.1 Gammaproteobacteria bacterium | reverse complement strand
GTCCTCGGCCATGCCGTCCTCGATGGAGATGATGGGGTATTTGTCCACCCAGGCAGACAGATAATCGGCAAACTCTGCGCTGCTAAGCCGCTTGTTCTCGGAGACCAGCATGTAATGGCCATCCTTGTAAAACTCGGAACTCGCGGCGTCTATGCCGAGGAAGACGTCTTTGCCGGGTATGTAACCCGCGTGAGTAATGGCTTCCAAAATAATTTGGATGGCGGACTCATTGGAAGACAAGTTCGGCGCGAAGCCGCCCTCGTCGCCGACCGCGGTATTGAGACCACGGGCGTGCAAGACCTTTTTCAAGGCATGGAATACCTCGGCGCCGTAGCGTACCGCCTCGCTGAAGCTCGGCGCGCCGACGGGCAGAATCATAAACTCCTGCAAATCTATGCTGTTGTCGGCATGCGCCCCGCCGTTGATGACATTCATCATCGGCACAGGCATCAGAAACGGCGCGCCGTCTGCGTCACTTAATCCGGCGAGGTAGCGGAACAAGGGCAGGCGAGCCTCACGCGCCGCAGCATGTGCGGCGGCCAGCGACACCGCAAGAATAGCGTTCGCACCGAGCCGTGCTTTATTGGGCGTACCATCGAGATCGATCATGCGCTGGTCGATATGGTACTGGGCGGTGACCTCCAGCCCGCACAGCGCGCTGCGTAATTCCCTGTTGACGTTGGCGACGGCCTGTTGCACCCCTTTGCCGCCGTAGCGCTTAGGGTCGTTGTCGCGCAGTTCGATGGCCTCGCGTGAGCCGGTGGAAGCGCCCGACGGTGCCGCTGCGCGTCCATGAGCCCCCGATTCCGTTACCACATCCACTTCTACGGTGGGATTACCGCGCGAGTCTATGATTTCGCGCGCCCGCACTTCTATGATCTTCGACACTCTTATCCTTTATATAAATCTTCAAGCGCCACCGCAGAGAACGCGGAGAAATACGATAGTTCTCCTCCGCGTTCTCTGCGGTGAATCACATTTGTTATATTTGCTGCTCTGCAAAGCCGTGCATCTTCACGCTGCTGTCTATAAGCTTGAGAGTCTGCAACAGCCGCTCCATCTTGCTCAGCGGCCAGGCGTTCGGTCCATCGCTTAAGGCCTGCGCCGGTCGCGGATGGGTCTCCATAAACAGCCCCGCTATGCCTACCGCTACCGCCGCACGGGCCAGCACGGGGACAAACTCGCGCTGACCGCCGGAGCTCGCCCCCTGCCCGCCCGGCAATTGCACGGAGTGGGTCGCGTCGAATACCACCGGACAGCCGGTGTCGCGCATCACCGCCAGCGCACGCATGTCGGAAACCAGATTATTGTAACCGAAAGACACGCCGCGCTCACAGACCAGGATCTGTTGATTGCCGGCTTCTCTGGCCTTGTCCACCACGTTCTTCATGTCCCAAGGTGCGAGAAACTGGCCCTTTTTGATATTGACAGGCTTGCCCTGGCGCGCGACGTTTTGTATGAAATTGGTTTGGCGGCACAGAAAGGCGGGTGTTTGTAAAACATCCACCACGCTGGCGACCTCCTCCAGGGGCGAGTCTTCGTGCACGTCGGTGAGCACCGGGACACCGATTTGTGTCTTGACCTTCTCCAGGATGCGCAGCCCTGCTTCGAAACCCAGTCCCCGGAAACTTTTGCTGGAGGTGCGGTTGGCCTTGTCGAAAGACGATTTATAGATGAACGGGATGCCGAGGCTGGTGGTGATCTCCTTGAGTTGACCGGCGCTGTCCAGGGCGAGTTGTTCGCTCTCGATGACGCATGGGCCTGCAATCAAAAAGAAGGGGTGATCGAGGCCGGCCTCGAAGCCGCATAACTTCACAGCGCGGCCACCTGACGGGGAGTTTCCGTGTGCTGCTGACGCGCCGCCTGGATGAATCCGCTGAATAAAGGGTGGCCGCTGCGTGGATTGGAGGTGAATTCAGGGTGGAACTGACACGCCACAAACCACGGGTGATTGGGCAACTCAATCATCTCGACAAGGGTTCCATCCATAGACTTCGCGGAGATTACCAAACCCGCCTTCTGCAAGGACTCCAGATAGCGATTGTTGAATTCGTAACGGTGACGGTGGCGCTCGGTGATAACGTCCTTCCCATAGACTGCCCGGGCACGGGTGCCGGAAACGAGGGCGCATTTCTGCCCCCCCAAACGCATCGTCCCGCCCAAGTCAGAGGCCGCGTCGCGCCGCTCCACAGTGCCTGCATCGGTCATCCATTCGCTGATGAGCCCAATCACGGGATGCGGCGTAGCGGAATTAAATTCCGTGCTGTGCGCTCCGGCAAGCCCCGCCACGTTGCGGGCAAACTCAATCACCGCCAGTTGCATACCGAGGCAAATTCCCAGATAGGGAATACCGTGTTCGCGCGCATAGTTGATGGTCTGAAGCTTCCCCTCGATGCCGCGCTCCCCAAACCCGCCGGGGACGATGATGGCGTCCATGCCCTCCAACACCGCGGTACCGTTGCGCTCAATCTCCTCGGAGTCCACGTAGACAATTTTCACCCGCGTGAGGGTATGTATGCCTGCATGAGTCAGGGCCTCGGAGAGCGATTTATACGATTCGGTGAGGTGGACATATTTCCCCACCATCGCGACGCGCACCTCGCTCGTCGTGTGTTCCATGGCGTGAATCACCTTCTCCCATTCGGAGAGATCCGCCTCAGGCGCCTGTATGCGCAGTTTATCCAGCACGATGTCATCGAGGCCCTGGGCGTGCAGCAACAGCGGGATTTTGTAGATGTTGTCCACGTCCACCGCGGAGATCACCGCGCGCTCCTGAACGTTGGTAAACAGCGCAATCTTGCGGCGTTCGTCTTTTGGCAGCGGCCGATCGGTGCGGCACAGCAGCACGTCGGGCTGGATACCGATGCTGCGCAGTTCCTTCACGGAGTGCTGGGTGGGTTTGGTCTTCATCTCGCCGGCAGTGGAGATGTAGGGTACCAGGGTAAGGTGCACGTAAAGCGTATGCACCGGGCCGAGTTCCACCCCCATCTGGCGAATCGCCTCCAGGAAGGGCAAGGATTCGATATCGCCCACCGTACCGCCGATCTCCACCATCGCCACGTCGGCGTCGCCCGCGCCCTCGCGGATACAGCGCTTAATCTCGTCGGTGATGTGGGGAATGACCTGCACCGTGCCCCCAAGGTAGTCGCCGCGGCGCTCCTTGCGGATCACGTTTTCGTAGATCTGGCCAGTGGTGAAATTGTTGCGCTTGCCGGTAGTAGTGCGCACGAAGCGTTCATAGTGGCCGAGATCCAAATCGGTCTCAGCCCCGTCCTCGGTCACGAACACCTCGCCGTGCTGGAACGGGCTCATGGTGCCGGGATCTACATTAATGTAGGGGTCGAGTTTGAGCAGGGTAACCTTGAGGCGGCGCGCCTCCAGGATAGCCCCCAGCGAGGCGGAGGCAATGCCCTTCCCCAAGGAAGACACCACACCGCCGGTAATAAAGATATATTTGGCCATCGGAACCTAAAATTGGAGGCGGGCGCGACTCCTACCCGACGGGACTACAGGCTACCAGAACGTCACAACTTCCACAATGGAACGC
>DATMXC010000189.1:0-3722 GCA_035561915.1 Gammaproteobacteria bacterium | reverse complement strand
AACCCGACGCCGTGGCGAAAAATGTGATTGGGGCGATCTATAGCCGTTTTGAGCAGGCCGGGTTGCACATCATTGCCGCCAGGATGGTGCAGTTGACCCGTGCGCAGGCCGAGGGCTTCTACGCCGTGCACAAGGACCGGCCGTTTTTCAAAGATCTGGTGAATTTTATGATTACCGGGCCGGTGATGATGCAGGTGCTGGAAGGCGAGAACGCCGTCGCGCGTCATCGTGAGATCATGGGTGCCACCGATCCGCAAAAGGCCGCGCCGGGCACGATCCGCGCCGATTTCGCCAAGACCGTGGATGAAAACGCGGTGCACGGTTCCGATTCTGCGGACACCGCCAGGGCCGAGATCGAATTCTTTTTCAAACCCAACGAGATCTGTCCACGCACCCGGTGAACCAAGTGAGTGCAACACGCCAAAATCTGCTCGATCTTGATCGCCAGGGTCTTGCCGATTATTTCACGGCGCTCGGCGAGCAGCCGTTTCGCGCCGCGCAGGTGTTGCAGTGGATGCACCACTACGGTGTGGACGATTTCGACGCGATGACCAACATCAGCAAGGCGTTGCGCGAACGCCTGAAGCAGTGTGCCGAAATCCGTGCGCCGGAGATCGCGCTGGATCAACTCTCCGACGACGGCACGCGTAAATGGTTGCTGCGTCTGTCTGACGGCAACTGTATCGAGACGGTGTTCATCCCCGATGAAGGCCGCGGTACGCTGTGCGTGTCATCGCAAGTAGGCTGCGCGCTTGATTGTTCATTTTGCGCGACCGGTAAACAGGGCTTTAATCGTAACCTCACCGTGGCGGAAATCATCGGTCAGGTGTGGGTTGCCAACAAGGCGCTTGGCCGCGATCCGAAAGGCGAGCGCATTATCACCAACGTCGTCATGATGGGGATGGGCGAACCGTTGCTGAATTTTGACAACGTGGTGCGCGCCATGAACATCATGCTGGACGATCTCGGTTATGGGTTATCCAAGCGTCGTGTGACGCTCAGCACCGCAGGCGTGGTGCCGGCCTTGGATCGCCTCAAGGCGTTGAGCCCGGTGAGCCTCGCGGTCTCGTTGCACGCGCCGAACGACGCGCTGCGCGACGAGCTGGTGCCTCTCAACAAAAAATATCCCCTCAAAGAATTACTGGATGCCTGTCGCCGCTATGTAGAGGATGAGACGCGCCGCACCATCACCTTTGAGTACGTCATGCTGGACGGTGTCAACGACAGTCCGGAGCTGGCGAGGCAATTGGTGGAGTTGCTGAAGGACATGCCCGCCAAGGTCAACCTGATTCCTTTCAATCCGTTTCCCAACACCCGCTATCTGCGTTCCCGGCCGGAGGCGATAGCGCGGTTCCGCGACATCCTGATGCAGGCCGATCTCATCACCATTACCCGCAGGACCCGTGGCGATGATATTGACGCCGCCTGCGGTCAGCTTGCCGGCCGTGTGCAAGATCGCACCAAGCGTAACCTGCGTGGCATACCCGTGATGACGGAGAGTTTACGGCAATGATGAAGGCGGCGCTCAAGGCGCTTGCCCTGGCGGCAATCATAGCCCTGAGCGCATGTGGCACACTGACCTCGTCCGACATCAAGCCCGATGTGAACGAAGGCCCTGATACCCTCGCCCAGACGAATCTCAAACTCGGCATCGGTTACCTCCAGCAAGGTCAGCGCGATTTGGCGCTCAGCAAATTACAGCGCGCGATCGAGCTCGACCCCAAACTCGCCAAGGCCCACTCCGCCATCGCCATAATCTACGACCAGCTCGGGCAGGCCGATCTTGCGCTGCAACACGCCGAAAGGGCGGTCAGTCTCGATCCGCAGGATTCGGCGGCGCATCTTAACTACGGCACCTTTCTCTGCAAGCAGAACCAGTTGGATAAGGCAGACGCGCAGTTTCAGTTGGTGCTCAAGAATCCACTCGATGCCTCGCCGGAGTTTGCCTACGAGAACGCGGGCGTATGCGCCATGCGCGTCCCCGATCCCGCCAAGGCCGAGCAGTATTTTCGCAGCGCCTTGCAATTGAATCCGAAGCTGCCGTTCAGCCTTTATCAAATGGCCGTGTTGCACTACCAAACCGAACGTTATCTCCCGGCGCGGGCTTACTTGCAGCGTTATGCGGAAGTCTCCCAACATACCCCGCAGAGTCTGTGGCTGGGCATCAAGGTGGAGCGTCAACTCGGTGACAGAAATACCGCCTCCGGTTATGCCTTGCAGTTGAAATCAAACTTCCCGGACTCGGAAGAGGCGCGCCTCTTACTTGAGTCTGAAAAGGGGGCAAAGCCCAAGTCTCCATGATGAGCCCCGATCAGCCCGTGGACGTGAACCTTCAAACCGAAGCCGGCTTAGGGGCGCGGCTGCGCCTGGCGCGCGAGAAGCTGGGGCTCACTACCAAAGATGTTGCGGCCCAGATTCATCTGGGTCCCCGGCATATCGAAGCCATCGAGCGTGAGGATTTTAACTACATCGCCGCACCGGTCTTCGTGAGAGGCTATCTGCGTAACTACGCCCGGTTGCTGAACCTGCCTTCCGACCGTATCGTACAACAATACGAAGCTCTCGCCGGTGTAAGTCCGCCGCCACTCAAGGGTTTCCCGATAGGTGATGCTACCCCCGCCGGCGAGGCTGATAAGACCGTGCGCTGGATCATCTATGCCATCGTTCTGGGCTCGGCGATTCTGGCGGTGGTGTGGTGGATGACCGAGGGCACCTTCAAATTTAAAGAGGACGACGTGGTCGCAAGCCTTGCCGCGCAGGCGTCCTTGCAGGAACCGCATCCTCTCGAAACCCGGGTCACCGCTACGCAGCCGCCCACCCCTCCGCCGGCGGTTGTAGCCGAAACCGGCCCTTCGACTAAGCCCAGTACAAGCGCGGCGCCCGTTGACAGTGTCTCACTGGTGGCCGCCGCGGCTGCCACGTCCCCCCCAAACAGCACAACCGTACAACAGACGCCCGCGCAACAAGCCGCGCCGGTAGCGGCGGCGGACAGCGCCGCGCCCAAGACCCGCGCCTTAAGCCTCAGCTTTAGCGCAGACTCCTGGGTAGAGATTACCGACGGCAAAGGAAAGCGTCTGTTCTACGACTTGGCCAAACATGGGAGTCAGCAGAGCTTTCAAGATGTTGTCCCGCCGATACAAATCCTGCTCGGCAATGCGCCCGCGGTGACCGTGGACTATAATGGTAAAAGATTCGATCACTCGCGTTATAATCGCAACAACGTGGCGCGCTTTTCACTCGAGTAGGGTCGAATTTATTCGGCCAGAACGTAAATTTATGCAACACGACACCCTCATCACTCGCCGCAAGTCACGCCAGATCATGGTGGGTAATGTCGCCATCGGCGGCGATGCGCCTATCACCGTGCAGAGCATGACCAATACCGACACCTGCGACGTGGCGGCGACGGTCGCGCAGATCCGCGCCCTGGAAAGTGTCGGCGCCGATATCGTGCGCGTCTCCACGCCGACGCTGGAGGCGGCCGAGGCCTTCGGCCTTATCAAAAAGCAGGTCAACGTGCCGCTCGTCGCGGACATCCACTTCGATTACAAGATCGCACTGCGCGTCGCCGAACTCGGCGCGGATTGCCTGCGTATCAATCCCGGCAACATCGGCCGCGAAGACCGCGTGCGGGCGGTGGTGGAATCGGCACGTGAGCACAACATCCCCATCCGGGTGGGCGTAAACGCGGGGTCACTCGAAAAGGACTTGCAGAAAAAATA
>DATMXC010000188.1:0-2956 GCA_035561915.1 Gammaproteobacteria bacterium | reverse complement strand
GTGCGGCATAGACGGCATCGTCGCGCAACTACCGGAAGGCGAGCAGACCCAGATCGTAGAAGGCGGTGCACGCCTCTCCACGGGGCAGCGCCAGCGTATCGCGCTGGCCCGCGCCCTACTGGGCGATCCTGTCCTGTTATTGCTCGACGAGGTGGACTCCCATCTCGATCCCCAGGCCGGTGCAATCCTGGATAGGGTTCTGGCTGAGCATCGTGGTACGGTCTTGATTGTTACGCACAACGCCGAGCGCATCGCCGCTGCGGATGTGATCTGGCACTTGGAGGGCGGCCGTCTGGTCGAGACCGGTACCCCGGCCGAGTTATTGGCTGCCGAGGGTCCTACCCATCACTTATTTGGCGTTTCTCGCAAGGCCGCTTTATAAAAACCTTATAAACTCTCCTGGAAAAGTCACCCGATATTATTTCAATCTTGCGCCTGACCTAGGCGTTTATTAGTAGGAATCCATGTATACATCCCACCGAGTTTTTTACGTTGTTATCGCTACATTGTTGAGCGTCACCCTATGGCCGCTCACTGCAGACGCAGATCAGCTTGCTACCGGCCAAGTTCTGCATAGGACTTTGCGATCAAATCCCGATCAACAATATCTGCTTTATCTTCCGACTACTGGAGCCAAAGACGCGCCCATCTTCGTCACCGTGCACGGGGTCTCGCGCAACGTGGAAGAACATGCGGCAAGATTTGCGCCTTATGCCGAGCGTTATCATGTCGTTCTAGTCGCGCCATTTTTCCCGAAAAAGGATTTTCCTGATTATCAACGCCTGGGTCGCGTCGGGCATGGCGAGCGCGCTGACACTGTTCTCCAACAGATCGTCACCGAGGTGGGTGAGCTTACCGGTGCGCGCAGCGAGAAACTTTATCTATTCGGTTATTCCGGCGGCGCACAGTTCGTGCATCGTTACATGCTGGCCTATCCCGAGCGGGTCGCCAAGCTGGCGGTAGGCGCGGCAGGTTGGTATACCTTTCCTGACCCGCAACTGAAATATCCAAAGGGGATTAAATCATCGTCCAAGCTGCCGGGCGATGTCTTTGTTGCGGATAAATTCCTGAAGGTGCCGGCCTGTGTTGTGGTCGGCGAGCGGGACGTCAAGCGCGATGCGGAACTCGATCAAGCGCCCGACATAGATCAACACCAAGGTTACACTCGCCTGGAGCGCGGCCGGAACTGGATCGAGGCCATGCAGAAAGCGGCGCGTGAAAAGGGTTACGATACACCGTATGTATTTCGCACCGTGCCCAGGGCCGCGCATTCCTTCACGCAAAGTATGCGGCGCGGCAAAATGGGCGATGTGGTGTTCGAGTGTCTGTTTGGCGACGTGATTAAATAAGAAAATGATTTACCGCTGGCTTTATTCCTCTATGTTCTCTGTGGTGTGATTGCCGGCACTGCCCAAAATCGCTGTGATCAGATCCAAGCGTAGCAGTCCATCGTCTATCTCCAGCAACATCTGCTTCTCCGGTAAATCAACGGGCAAAAGTTCCGCGAGGCGATAACTCAACCAATTCGCCTGCGTGGCTTTTTGCAGCTTATAGGGAGGATGATAGTTCGTCCGCTCATTCAATTCCTTGAATAGGGCGACCAGCATTTGCAACCGCGACGGTACCGGCTGCTCCGGTGCATCGGCCAGCATTTCCACATTGCCTGTCAAAAGCCGATTCGGCATCAAGGCCTGGGAGCGGATACGAAATCGCTGCTCGCCCCGGCAGGTAATGCCCAACAAGCCGTCCTCACGCTGAGTCCAGTTGGTAATTTTCGCCAGCGTGCCGATCTCATGGATATCGGTCGCCTGCCCCACTTCCGCGCCGGAGCGGATCAGGCACACGCCGAATCCGCTGTCCTGTTTCAGACAGGCGCTCACCATGTCCAAATAGCGGGCTTCAAAGATGCGTAGCGTCAAGACGCCGCCGGGAAACAACACGGTGTTCAGGGGAAATAATGGAAGCGCGATTTCACTCACCCGAGTCGGGAGAAGATTCACCCCAGCGTGGTGTCAGAGTGTGCGCAATCTCCAGGTGATCGAGGATACGGGCGACCACGAAATCCACCAGGTCTTCGATGCGCTGCGGGTTATGATAAAAGCCGGGGTTGGCGGGCAGAATCAACGCGCCCGCGCGTGCGAGCCGCAGCATGTTTTCGAGGTGAATCACTGAGTAGGGTGTCTCGCGCGGCACCAGGATCAGTTTGCGCCGCTCCTTGAGCATCACGTCCGCAGCGCGGTCTATGAGATTGTTGCTGATGCCATTGGCGATTGCGGCCAGGGTACCCGCGGTGCAGGGGCAGACCACCATCGCCGCCGGGGCGTTCGAGCCGCTCGCCACCGGCGCCATCCAATCCTCCTTGCCGAACACCTGCAATTGACCCGGTTGCGCCGCATAACGCGCGCTGAGCAGCGCTGCCATCTCGGTAGGTTTGCTGGGGAGTTTGAGACCGGTCTCCATGGTGATGACCATTTGTCCCGGCGCGGAAACCATCAGGTAGACCTGTTTGTCCGCGCTGAGCAGGCACTCGAGCAGGCGCAAGCCGTAGGCGGCGCCGGACGCTCCGGTGATAGCAAGGCTGATGGTTTCGGTGGTCATTTTATTTAAGGGAGCTCTGAATAGCTCCACCCTGGAGCTCTCAGAGCGGCACATCTGTGTATCGCAGGAATCTCTGAATAAATCGGAGATCCCTTAACGTTTGAGCTGTGGGCTACGTACGAGTCAGCGCTGAATGTCTCATGCCAGCAATCTGTTAGATTGCTGTAATTATAGAACGGGTGCATACATAGACCATATTGTAATAGGCAGGAGAATACAGGCTGAGACACCTGAAGCAGTAAGCCACCACCAGCCATGCCTGTTATGCTTAAAGGCTAACAGAAACATTCCAACTACGCCGAAAAGTGTAAAGATAAACCAATAGCGAAATGTTGATATCACTATAGTAGTTTGTAGT
>DATMXC010000187.1:0-6213 GCA_035561915.1 Gammaproteobacteria bacterium | reverse complement strand
GTCAGCGCGCGCTCCATGCCGCCGCGTTTTACCGTGTCGTTTTCCTGTGCCGGATCGGGCACGCGGCCGTCTATGGTCGTCACCATCTCCGGCGAGGTGCCCCAGGTGACTTGCGGTTTGATGTCCGCGGCGTTGAGCTGTACCTCTTTGTCAAACACCGCATTGTCGTCGCTCCTTAACTCGCGCCACGCCACGACGGCCTGCTCCCACAATCTTCCTTTCGGCGCATAGGGACGATCTTTCAGATAGGCAATGGTGGTGTCGTCCACCGCCACCATGCCGCAGCGCGCACCCGCCTCGATGCTCATGTTGCACACCGTCATGCGCCCGGCCATGGAAAGAGCGCGGATCGCGCTGCCCGCGAATTCGATGGCGTAACCAGTGCCGCCCGCCGTGCCGATCTTGCCGATGATGGCGAGCACGATGTCCTTGGCGGTGATGCCCGGTGCGAGCGCGCCATCCACGCTGATGCGCATGTTTTTCGCCTTTTTCTGCAACAAGCACTGCGTGGCGAGCACATGCTCGACCTCAGAGGTGCCGATGCCTTGCGCAAGCGCGGCGAAGGCGCCATGCGTGGAGGTGTGCGAGTCGCCGCACACCACCGTCATACCGGGAAGTGTTGCACCCTGTTCCGGGCCAATTACATGCACGATGCCCTGGCGCACGTCGCTCATCTTGAATTCGGTGATGCCGAACTCCGCGCAGTTTTCATCCAGTGTTTCGATCTGTATGCGCGAAACTGGATCGGTCACGCCATGCTCCAGCCCCGTGGTCGGTACATTGTGATCGGGCACGGCAAGGATACTTCCCGTGCGCCATGGTTTGCGCCCAGCGATGCGTAGGCCTTCAAACGCCTGCGGCGAGGTAACTTCATGCACTAGATGGCGGTCTATGTAGATCAGCGTCGTACCGTCGGGCTCGGCGCGCACCACGTGCGCGTCCCAGAGTTTGTCGTAGAGAGTTTTGCCGGCCATGTTGCTTTAATGACGTTCAGTCAGGAGAATTTCAAGAGAAGTCTGCATTTTACGCCGATTACGCTTGGCGCGAAACAGCAGGCTTTAAACGTGCTCGCGCAACAGGCGCCATGCAATCAGAAACGAGCCCAGGCTGAGGAGAGCGGCGACGGAAAAGGTGAACGTAGGCCCGGCAGACTCCCACAGATAGCCGCTATACAGGCTCCCCGCCGCGCCGCCTCCGCCGAAGCTCAGACTGCTGTAGATGGCCTGGCCGCGGAATTGGTGCTGGCCGGTGAAGAAGCGGTACACCACCTGCATACCGGCGGCATGAAAGGTGCCGAAGGTCGCGGCGTGCAGTGTCTGCGCAATGACGAGCATCAGCAAGCTGTCGGGGAAATGCCCGATCAATAACCAGCGCACGGTGGCAAGCGCGAAGCTTGCCATCAAGACTTTGCGCAGTGACACGCGCGTCATCAGCCGCTGCATCAACAGAAAGACGCCGATCTCGCACAACACGGCGAACGCCCATAGCGCACCTATCACCGTTTTGCTGTAGCCGTGGTCTACCAGATAAATGGAGTAAAAAGTGTAATAGGGGCCGTGGCTCGCCTGCATCAGAAAACAGGCGAGCAAAAACAGCGCGACTTCCGGGCGCAGAATCGTTTTCAGGAACGGCGAGGGGTGCTCCGCACGTCCGCCTACTTCCGATTCCGGCAAGACTAGACTGAACACCCAAATTCCGCACATCAACACCAGCAGACTCGGTAACACCCACCACGGCCCGTAGGCGTCTATCACCGGCCCCAGCGCCGACACGCTCAAGATAAAACCGATGGAGCCCCACAAACGCACGCGCCCGTAAGCGCCGGCGCGCTCACCCAAGTGACGCATGGTGGTGACTTCCAGCAGCGGCAGCGAGGCGTTCCAAAAAAAACTGAACACCAGCATGACGATGCCGAGCCACCAGAAGCTCGTACCAAAGAATACACCGGCGAAAAAAACAATGGTAAGCAAAGTGGTGAGCCGCACCATGCGCATGCGGCTCTCGCGGTGATCGGCGATCCACGCCCAGATGTTGGGCGCGACGATGCGCGAGATCATCAGCAGCGACATCAAATGCCCGATGTCCACCGCGCTGTAGCCGACGGACTTGAGGTAAAGCCCCCAATACGGCACCAGCGCGCCCAGCACAGCGAAATAAAACAGATAAAAACCGGAGAGGCGCCAGTAGGGCATAGAGACAGTTACAAGTAGCAAGATGCAAGTGACAAGAATAGAAACCGCTCATTCTGATATGGACGGTAGTACAGATTCATTATGTAACAAGGGTAGTGTGGCAGCATGTTGTTTTATCCGCGCTGCTCTTTGTCATATTAACTTGAAAGTTTCTTGATAAACGGGTTCGTGTGGACCAACGGTGTGACTGAGCATTGAAGAAAGAAACCTCTCGTGCGCAACACTCCGGACGATATTTCAAGGCGCAGGGGGAATAACCGGAGTGCCGCGTACCACATCCATATTCTGCGCACGATGGCGCAAGGTGTGATCCATCAGCACCAGCGCCAGCATGGCCTCGGCGATGGGTGTGGCGCGGATGCCGACGCAGGGGTCGTGGCGGCCGTGGGTGACCATCTCCATAGGCTCACCTTGCAGATTGATGCTCTGCGCGGGCAGACGCAGGCTGGAGGTGGGCTTGAGCGCGATGCTCACTAATATGTCCTGACCGGACGAAATGCCGCCCAGGATGCCGCCCGCGTTGTTGCTCAAGAAGCCTTCAGGCGTGATTTCGTCGCGATGCTCGGTGCCCTTTTGTTCGATGCTGGCAAAACCCGCGCCGATCTCGACGCCTTTTACGGCGTTGATGCCCATCATGGCGTGCGCAATGTCGGCATCGAGTTTGTCGAATACCGGTTCGCCCAGACCTACCGGCATGTGGCTCGCCACCACGTTGATACGTGCGCCGATGGAGTCGCCTTCTTTGCGCAGGCGATCCATGAATTCCTCCATTGCGGCGACTTTGCTTTTATCAGGACAAAAGAATGGATTATTTCCGACTTCGTTCCAGTCGAAGCTTTCGATTTTGATCGGCCCTAATTGGGTAAGGTAGCCGCGTATCACCACGCCGTAACGCTCGCGCAGATATTTTTTAGCAATCGCGCCTGCGGCAACGCGCATTGCGGTTTCGCGTGCAGACGAGCGTCCGCCGCCGCGATAATCGCGAAATCCGTATTTTTGCGTGTAGGTGTAATCGGCGTGACCGGGGCGGAAGGTCTGGCCGATGTTGGAGTAATCCTTGGGGCGCTGGTCGGTGTTGTGTATCAGCAAACCAATCGGCGTGCCGGTGGTCTTGCCTTCAAATACGCCCGACATGATTTGCACCTGATCTTCCTCGCGCCGTTGACTCACATGGCGTGACTGACCCGGCTTGCGCCGGTCCAGGTCCGGTTGGATATCGGCTTCGGATAATTCCATGCCGGGAGGACAGCCATCCACGATGCAGCCGAGCGCGGGCCCGTGGCTTTCACCAAAACTAGTTACTACGAATGATTTTCCAAAGCTATTACCGGACATGTTCTTTATATCCTTATTATTTCGTAAGGTGAACGGTTGATGCTGGAGCCGACATTGATTAGATGCTCGTAATCGCGCAGGTGCTCTAATGTAAATTCAGTGATGGCAGCCACCCCGTCGCGCGCATAAGGAAACAAAGGGTGAGCAGGATCGCTCATCGCCAAAACGATTCCGGCGTATTCCAGAAATTCGTCTTTAGTCCAGACGGGATAATCCGGAGCTTCGCTGAACCGCCCGGTGCGCTGCATGAACTTGAACCACCGTTTGTGCTGTGGACCACTCGATTTGATACCCAGTTCCTTCAATACGCCGAGCGCCATGAGTCCGTGAAACACAGTGTCGTCTACGTCAAAGCTGTTTTTGACAAGCTCTATCTGAGGGCTGTCTATCATAGTGGTGGCCAGACGCATCACAAGGCCAAACCTCGCGCCAGGCGTGATTGCCAACCGGCGATGCCCATGCTGCGGCGCATTAGCGCCTGTTTGAGCGGTGGGAACAGACCGGCCAGTCCCATGCCCGCACTGCGCGCCATCGAAAGTGGTGCAAAGCCCTTTGAGAAAAGGCGAACAGGCGTATCGGTGAGCGCAGTGACGGCGAGATGGTCTGCGCGCCGCGAGCGTGCGTAATCCTGCAGGACTTGGTAGTCACCCGGATCTCGGCCTGCACGCCTTGCACTCATCAATATCTCCGCAAACGCTGCCACATCTCGTAACCCCAGGTTGAAACTCTGTGCTGCAATCGGGTGATGAGTACAGGCGGCGTTGCCTAACAGAGCGACACGCGGCCGCACCAGTTCCTGCGCCCGTGAGAGGACCAGCGGATAGGCATGACGTTCCCCCGCCTTTTGCAAACGCCCCAGGCGTTCGCCGAAGTGGGCTTGCAGCAGATCGAGAAAGGCCGCATCATCGAGGGCCATCACCGTATCGAGGTGTTCATTATTGAGCGACCACACCACGGCGCAGCGTTCTTCACTCATTGGCAACAACGCGAGAGGGCCGCGCGGGGTAAATCGTTCATAGGCCGTATTGGCGTGGTGTCTCTCCGGAGTGATGTTGGTGATGATCGCAGTCTGCCGGTAGTCGCGTTCGCTACTGGATATGCCGAGCAATTTACGCGCAGCGGAGTTGCGCCCATCCGCGACCACCAGCAGCCGCGCTGTCAAACGCACCACTCCGCCATGCTCACGTTCTGCCGTTACCGTTACATGTTCTGCTTCGATGTTTAGCCCGCTCACGCGTGCCGGGCAGATAAGTTGAATAGTATTTGCTGAATTTAAGGTCTCGGAAAATAGCTGACCCATGCGCCGGTTCTCGATAACGTAACCCAGCGCCTCCACACCTTGCTCAACGCTGTCCATGCGTAGAAAACCGGGCCTACCCTGTTCGGAGACGTGTATTTTCTTGATCGGAGTGACATGCTCCACGATGCGACCCCACAGATCCATGCCCGCGAAGATGCGGCGCGAGCCATAAGACAGGGCGATAGTGCGGTCGTCATAGCTGGGTTGGCGGCCGGAGAGGAACGGGATGGCCTCGATGACGCCAATACGGAGTAGCTGACCGCGTAGCGCACAGGCCAGGCTCGCGCCCACCATGCCAGCGCCGACAATCAGGATATCGTAGTCGGTGTTCATGTTTTGTTAGTGTTGCCGGCCTTTCGCCATCCAGCTTTCGATCTCCGCAACAGACTTCGGGGCATGCTTACTCAGGATATCGTGGCCGGTGCGCGTTACCCGCACATCGTCCTCGATGCGGATACCGATGTCCCAATATTTCTTGGGCACGCCCTTGCTGCCCGCCGGGATGTACAGGCCCGGTTCCACGGTCAGTACCATGCCGGGTTCCAGCACACGCCACTCGTCACCGATCTTGTAGTCGCCGACATCATGCACGTCCATCCCCAGCCAATGACCGGTGCGGTGCATGTAAAAACGCCGGTAGGCTTCATCTTTTATAAGCGTGCTTAGCCGGCCCTTGAGTAGACCCAGCTTAATCAGGCCTTGCGTCAACACACGCACCGCCGCCGCGTGTGGATCATTCCAGTGATTACCGGGCCGCACCTTGTCCAGCGCCGCGAGTTGGGCGGCAAACACCACCTCATACAGCGCGCGTTGCGCAGGGGTGAACCGGCCATTGACCGGATAGGTGCGGGTGATGTCCCCGGCGTAGCAATCGAACTCGGCACCGGCATCCACCAGCAGCAGATCGCCATCGTTGAGCGGTACGTTGTTCTCGGTGTAGTGCAAGATGCAGGCGTTGGCACCACCGCCCACAATGGGATTGTAGGCCGGGGCAGCGCTGCCGGAGCGGGTGAACTCATAACGCAATTCGGCCTCGATCTGATATTCCATCATCCCCGGCCGGCAGGCCTGCATGGCGCGCCGGTGACCGGCGGCGGAGATCTGCGCCGCACGCCGCATAGCCTCGATCTCGGCGCGGCTCTTGAACAACCGCATCTCGTGTAACACATGATCGAGCGCCACAAATTCATGGGGCGCGTGGGTGCCCGCGCGTGACTTGTTGCGGATCTGATTTACCCACTCCATGACACGTTGATCGAAGTCTGGATAGAGGCCCATGGTGTAGTACACCCGCTCGCATCTTTCCAGCAGGCCCGGGAGGATTTCATTGATATCGCTGATGGGGAAGGCGTCATCGGCGCCATGTAGCGCGGTCGCGCCTTCGGT
>DATMXC010000186.1:0-2972 GCA_035561915.1 Gammaproteobacteria bacterium | reverse complement strand
ATATCTGGCCGTCGGTGATTGAGATCACGTTGGTCGGCACGAACGCGGACACGTCGCCCGCCTGCGTCTCGATGATGGGCAGCGCGGTGAGCGAGCCGGTCTTGCCCTTCACCTTGCCGCCAGTCATCTTCTCCACGTACTCGGCGTTGACGCGCGCGGCGCGCTCCAGCAGGCGCGAGTGCAGATAGAATACGTCGCCCGGATACGCCTCGCGGCCCGGCGGACGGCGCAGCAGCAGCGACACCTGGCGGTAGGCCCAGGCCTGCTTGGTGAGATCGTCGTAGACGATCAGCGCATCCTGGCCGCGGTCGCGGAAGTATTCGCCCATGGTGCAACCGGAATAGGCGGCGATATACTGCATCGCGGCCGATTCCGAGGCGGTGGCGGCCACCACGATGGTGTACTCCATCGCGCCGTATTCTTCCAGTTTGCGCACCACGTTGGCGACGGTCGAGGCCTTCTGCCCTATCGCCACGTAGATGCAAATCATGTCCTGGCCTTTCTGGTTGATGATGGTGTCCACCGCCACCGCCGTCTTGCCGGTTTGGCGGTCGCCGATAATCAGCTCGCGCTGACCGCGTCCGACGGGCACCATCGCGTCTATGGATTTGAGGCCGGTCTGCACCGGCTGGCTCACCGACTGGCGCGCGATGACGCCGGGCGCTATTTTTTCAATCGGCGCAGTCTCCGTAGCGGCGATCTGTCCCTTGCCGTCTATCGGCTGGCCGAGCGAGTTCACCACGCGGCCGATCAGCGCCTCACCTACCGGCACTTCCAGAATGCGGCCGGTGCACTTGACCGGGTCGCCCTCGCGGATGTGCTCGTATTCGCCCAGCACCACCGCGCCGACCGAGTCGCGCTCCAGGTTGAGCGCGAGACCAAAGGTGTTGCCAGGAAACTCCAGCATCTCACCCTGCATCGCGTCGGACAATCCGTGTACGCGGGTGATACCGTCGGTGACGGACACTACCGTACCTTCGGTGCGCGCCTGGCTGACGATCTCGAAACTCTCGATGCGCTGTTTTATAAGGTTGCTGATTTCTGAAGGGTTGAGTTGCATGGTGCCTTCCTTAAAGTAAGTTCAATTCGTTCGTAGCGCGCTATTGGGCGAGCGCGATCGCAAGCTTCGCCAGTTGGCCGCGCGCGGTGCCGTCTATGACGCTGTCGCCGGCGCGGATGAGTACACCGCCCAGCAGTGAGTTATCTGTATGCGCAGTGATGCTCACGGTGCGTCCGTAACGGGCTTGCAGGGTGGCGGCGATTTTGGCCTGCTGTTGTTCGCTGAGCGGAAAGGCCGAGATCACCTCAGCTTCCAGGGTGCCCTCGGCGACGGCGCGTTCGGCTTCGAACAAGGTGGCGATTTCGGGCAACAGGCCCAGACGGCGGTTGGCGATCAGGACGTGTATGAAATTATGCCCCGTGGCGTCGAGGGGTCCGCCCACCAGCTCCAGGAACAGTTTAGCCAACTGTTCCTTGCCCCAGCGAGGGTCGCCGAGCAGGTTCTGTATCTGCGGGTCGGCCGCTATAGCTGCGGCCAGGGCCAGCAGCTCCGACCATGCCTTGAGTTTGCCCTGCGCCTTGGCCAATTCGAATACAGCCTGGGCATAGGGGCGGGCAATGGTGGTTTTTTCGGCCATGAGTGTGCGGAAGCCTAGATGCGTGCGCTGAGCTGATTGAGCAGGTCGCCGTGGGTCTTGGGATCAATCTCGCGGGCCAGAATTTTTTCCGCACCGGCGATGGCGATGGAGACCACCTGGCCGCGCAGCGCCTCTTTGGCGCGATTAAGCTCTTGGGTGATCTCGGCGCGCGCGCCGACGATGATGCGCTCACCCTCCGCACGACCCTGTCCCTTGGACTCTTCGATGATCTCGCTGGCGCGCTTTTCAGCCTGGGAGATGATCTCAGCGGCCTGGTTTTTGGCAGTGTGCAACAGCTCTTTGGCGCGCTTTTCCGCCAACTCCTGCTCGTGCTTGCCCTTTTCGGCGGCGGCCAGACCATCGGCGATGCGCTTCTGGCGCGCCTCCATCATGGCGGTGAGCGGTCCCCACAGAAGTTTGTTGACGAACCAGATGAGCAGCGCGAACGCCAGCATCTGGGCAAACAGGGTTACTGTGATATTCATCTAGTCAGCCTCGCTACAATCAGTCAGCGGTAAGGATTAGCCGCCGGCGGCCTTGAGTGCCGCTTGCACAGCGCCGACAAACGGGTTGGCGAACAGGAACCACATGGCGAACGCCAGAATGATGAACGGAAACGATTCCATCAGACCGGCGAAGATGAACATGTTGGTCATCAGGGCGGGACGCATCTCGGGCTGGCGCGCAATGCCTTCCAGTGTCTTGGCGCAGATCAGGCCCCAACCGATGGCCGAGCCCAAACCGGCGGCGGCCAGAATCACGCCCACGCCCACTGCAGTATAGGCATAAATCATTGCAATCATATCAGGTGTCATTGGTTACTCTCCTAAAATAGCAAATTGAAAATCTTAAAGGCCAGGGGTTAGGGACTAGGGGTTAGGGCTGGGGCGTTTTCCCCTAATCCCTAGATCCCAGCCCCTGCTGTTAGTGTTCCGAGTGCGCCATCCCCAAATAAACGATAGACAAAACCATAAAAATAAACGCCTGCAAGGTGATGACCAGCAGGTGAAAGATCAGCCAGCCCAAATCCAGAGTGACCTGAAGCGGGAACCAGAACAGCCAGCCGAAAATGCCCGTGACCAGGGTGCCGCCGATCAGTGCGATGAGCAGAAACACCAGCTCCCCCGCAAACAGGTTGCCGAACAGTCGCAGGCCCAGACTCAAGGGCTTCGCCAACTCCTCGATCAGCGTCATGACGATGTTGACCGGGATCAGAAATTTGCCGAACGGGTGGAACAGGAACATCTTGAGGTAGCCCACCGGGCCCTTTACCTTGATGTTGTAGAAGATGATGAGGATAAACACACTGAGCGACATCGCCAGGGTAGCGCTGAG
>DATMXC010000185.1:0-4122 GCA_035561915.1 Gammaproteobacteria bacterium | reverse complement strand
GCGAACCGGATTGAGCACCACATAACGCGACAGTTCCAGCAGGTAGGCATCGCGGTCTACCAAGATGGCTTTGAATCGCCCTTGAAACAAATGCCCCACGCGCCGGTGTCGTCGATTGCTGGCCTGGGTGTATACCCCATTAAGCTGACGCATACCCTTGGACAAATTGCCGTCCGGTGTTTGAATCAGCAGGTGGTAGTGGTTATCCATCAAGCACCAGGCATGGCAAATCCAGTTGAACCGGCTAATGACCTGCCCCAGCGTCGCCAGAAACAGTTCCCGATCTTGGTCGTCCTCAAAAATATCTTCCTGCCTATCCCCGCGCGCAGTAACGTGATAGAGCGCATCGGGAAATTCTAGGCGGAGGGGGCGGGACATGATGAGATAACTATAACAGGGGTTGTGCTATTAATCTAGACCTGACCCTATTTGTTCGGCTAGCCATACATCTGTTACGGGCCATGGGCTCGGCCATTTGGACACGGCAGGGTACTGAAGGTTTTCTGGGACGGCGAATGTCGTCAGGGACAATCCGGCATACGCTGGGGCGTCTTAATCCTGATGGGTGACTGGTGCGGATCAGTTCCGACACTTAAAACATCGAAAACTAAGGTGCGCAATCGGTGAGGCTTGGGCAACTGCAAAAAGAAAAAACCTTGCGCCTGGCAGCGCAATAAATTCGTTCGCCTTATTGACGAGGGTCGGCTAATGGGTGACCCCATGTTATGACCCCATGTTACTCTGCCGCGTCCCTGCTCGAGCCGATTGTTAGCTGGTTGCTTGCTTAAAAACTTTCTTTTTCTTATAAAAGCCATCATGGTAGGTTACTACTGCCTGATCATATGAATTATTGCCGTGCTCTAGTTGGTCGATATAGTATTCCCAGAAATCTTCTGTATTAAGCATTTCTGTTAGGGTTTTTTGCTTAATACATAAAAGCTTATCCTGGTAAGTGGTCCTCTTGCTTGGCTTATTGTCTTGAATATAGCGTTCTGTATGATGAAGACAGTTTTCAGCTAAACGAGTGCAGTCTCGAGCTGCAACAGGACGCACCACCTCTCGCGGGATAGACAGAGTGATTCCATCAGATTTCAAGTCAATGTACATAGATTTTTCTCTGCCCCGTTTAAGGTGAATCATTAAATCTACTGACGTCTTTACCGCTTCACGCGGAGAATCTGAAAACGATATCCATCCCACAAAGGCAGATGTAATTTTACCCGAATGATCTTCTAGTCTTTCTTTGATCTTAGTGCAAAGTCCTTCATCTTTAAGATTTCTTCCTTTTGCATCAAACGCTATATATGCCTTCCCTGCCTCTTCTATTGAGGCAAGAGACAGGAAGTACGCTCGTGCAAAATAGTCATTACTGAGCAAAACTCTCGCTTCGTCTAATAATTCTCGGGCGTTATCTAACGCTGCATGCTGATATGAATCCAGAAGCTCAGCCGTCAACTTGTAATCTCTAACTTTCTGCATGCTCTACAGGCAAACCTTTACCAGCTAATACAAGGCTAGGTTAAGCCGCGGACCCGCCGGAGGCGGTGGCCGTCGGCTTGAACCGCTAGTTGGGCTGGGCCCATTTGGCAAATAATGCATCAGTTGCCGTGCTCAGCGAAAGCGAATGATTGGTGTAGCCAACGAGCTCATCATCAAAGGCCTCAATTGCAAACAGGAGAAGCTCACGAGCCGTTGACGGCGCAATCGCCCGGATCGGGACGTGAAGCGCGCTCTGCTTCTGCTCAAGGTAAAGCGACGCCTCTCGAATCTGCACAAGGCCGCCGCTCCTTGCGAGCTCGATGAGCTCTTTCATTCTAGCTTCGCCTATCGCGTCTTGAAGTCTGCTGGCCATGGCCACAGTAGGAGCCGCTGAAATACGGTGCTTCTCTTCATGCCGAAAAAGTGGATCCTTCCTGTGCGGAACCGGATCTGCTGACTTGCGGTAGATGCCGAGATGAATCTTGGCTGTTTCTTCGAGAGCCGAAATCGCTAGAAAGGACGCCGTTGCATGTGAACCATCTTGAAGCAAGACGGACGCGTCTTTTAGCAGACGGACGATGTGCTCGCACGCTTGATTGAACTGCTCGCTGGTAGCAGCGATCCTCTGGCCTACGGCGAGTGCAGCCTCAACAGAAGACCACCAGCCGCTCTCGGAGTCATTCATCGTTTGGTGCCCAACTGTTATGTGAGTAGATCATCATTCCATCTATCTCTTCCCGCAATAGGTCTGGTCGTACCCATGAAGCTCTTTCCGAACAGCATATTAGCTCGGGCGCTTTCCGTCTATCAAAATCTGGATGAACGGATCCGTCTATCCTTCATGACTTCATCCGTCGAACATGTGGTCTTTCCCCACAGGAGGATTTTCCCATGCAACCGACCGCCCCCACGCAACCCCGCTTTCTCGACCAAGTGCGCCTCGTCTGCCGGCGCAGCCACTTCTCTCCCCGTACCGAGGAAGCCTACATCTTCTGGATCCGCCGCTTTATCCTCTTTCACGGCAAGCGCCATCCCTCCGAGATGGGTAAGACTGAGGTTGTCGCTTTCCTCAATCACCTGGCCGGCCCTCAACAATCAAAAGAATCAGGCTCGATTGATTCTGAATTGTTCTGATTTCCTATCCCACCTCTGTCTTCCGGCTCAACCCGTCTCTCCAATCGCTTTTGAATGCGGTGCTTGAACCGGCTTGGGAGGGAGTAAGTTCTAATCAGAGCGCACCAATCCGGCGAGGCCGGCCTGCTCCAGGGCGGTGTTGAGGTGGCGGCGGATGGCTGCGCTGTCTTCCATTTTCAGCACTTCATCGAGCACCGAGCGCGCCTGCGCCCGGCTGAATTTGCGGATCACCCATTTGATGCGCGGCAGGCTGGCGGCGCTCATGCTCAGGCTGTCCATGCCCATGCCGAGCAGCAACAGGGCGGCGGCAGGGTCGCCGGCCATTTCGCCACAGACGCTGACCGGTTTGTTGTTGCGGTGGGCGCTTTCCACGACTTGTAACAGCGCGCACAACACGGCGGGGTGCAGGGCGTCATAGAGGCCCGCGACGCGGGCGTTGTTGCGGTCCACCGCCAGCAGATATTGCGTGAGGTCGTTGCTGCCGACGGAAAGGAAATCCACGCGCGCGGCGATGGCGCCGGACTGGTACACGGCCGAGGGTACTTCGATCATCACGCCGATCTTGGGCATGACGATGTCTTCCCCCGTTTCCAACAGTTCGGCATGCGCGCGCTTGATAAGGATGAGTGAGTCGTCCACCTCGGCGAGCGTGCTCACCATCGGCAGCAGCAGGTGCAGATTGTTAAGACCACGGCTGGCGCGCAGCATGGCGCGCAATTGCACCAGGAATATTTCCGGGTGATCGAGGGTGATGCGGATGCCGCGCCATCCCAAAAACGGGTTGTCTTCTTCAATCGGAAAATACGGCAGCGATTTATCACCGCCGATGTCCAGCGTGCGCAGAGTCACCGGCCGCGGCGCAAAGGCCTCCAGCACCTGACGATAAATGAGACGCTGCTCTTCTTCGCCGGGGAAACGCTCGCGCGCCATAAACGGAAACTCGGTACGATACAGACCTATGCCCTCGGCGCCGCTGTTGAGCGTGGAGGTGATATCGGAAATCAGACCGGTATTGGCGTACAGCGGCATGTGAAAACCGTCGAGGGTCACCGCCGGCACATCGCGCAGCTCGGCGAGCCCGGCGGACAATTCCCGCTCCTCCTGCGCGATGCGCAAATACTCCGTGCGCACCACCTGGGTAGGTTGCACGTAGACCCGTCCCCGGTAACCGTCCACCACCACCTCGCGCCCGTCCACCCGTGCGACGCTGAGATCGGCGATACCCATCACCGCAGGGACGCCCATGGCGCGCGCCAGGATGGCGACGTGCGAGGAGCTCGAGCCGCGCACCGAAATCACGCCGGCGAGGCGGCCCAGCGGAACCTCGGCCAGCATCGAGGCGGCGATCTCCTCGCCGACGATGATGGTATTTTCCGGGTAGTGCTGTTGACCGCGCGTATCGGTTTGCAGATACACCAGCAGCCGCAAGCCGAGGTCGCGCACGTCGCTGGCGCGTTCGCTTAAATAGGCGTCGCCCATAGCCTCGAAGGCGCGCGTGTGCTCGGCGAT
>DATMXC010000184.1:0-5321 GCA_035561915.1 Gammaproteobacteria bacterium | reverse complement strand
TCGGCGGCTTGGAACTGGACTTCTGAATCTTGTTTATTATCCTGTGATAGCTCGTTGTGATCGGCGACGATGGACATGGCTTACTCCCGCATGGGGTGGATAAAACAGAAGACGCTGCATGTGTGGAATATTGTTATCGTTAGGGTTTTCTAGACACTGTATTCCGCTTCGACGATATTGCCGGCGTCTTTATATTGCAAACTGGAACAAAGGGAGCGCGCCAGCGCAATCCCCCGCCCGGAAAATTTCTCGTTGCCCGCCAGGCTGGAACAGACTGTATGAAAATCGAAACCGGTTCCGGAGTCCTTGACCATCACCTTGATCATCCTACCCCCCGGGACGGGCAATTGCTCGAGACGGATGACCACGTAGCCACCTTGCAGCTGTTCCAATCCTTCGCTGCGTTGTAGGTAGTACTGTTCGAATCCGGATGCTGTCTCTTTGATAGAGGAGTCGAGTCCTAACAGCCCATGCTCAATCGCATTATTGATAAGCTCGGTCAATACGGTATATAAATAGGTGCGCTGACCCTCTGGCAGCTTAACGGCCATGAGCCAGTTCATCAGGATGGGGAGCGGATCGGTTTTTTGCAGCGTGTCGCCGCCCACATTGACCTCGATGGACCAATGTGTCGCCACGGCTTGGGTGAAGTTCTGCCGGGGCGTTTCCATGGTCTCGGCCGGCATCTCATCACAGCGGATTTCCAAAAGAGAAATATCATCCGCCGGAGGCTGCTCCCCGATAAAGCCTGTGACATAGTCGCATATCGAGTTAAAAACAGCCGGCGCTGCATCCGCACTGTGGATGACCTGCTCCATACCCTCCTGGCCCAGCATCCGGCCTTCCGAATTCTGGGCCTCGATCAGGCCGTCGCTATAAACGATGAGGGCATAGACATCGGTCAGCGGTATGATCTCGATATGGCTGTCGAAGTCGCTGGCTTTCAGCACGCCGAGGGGCAGTTTGGTGGAGACGAATTGCTTTACGATACTGCCATCCGCGGCAATGGCCAAGACCGGCGGCAAACCGCCGTTCCATACCTCTATGCGCTGCCGCAGAGTGTCCACGCTGATAAGACCGGCGGCACAAAATAATCCTGTCGGTAAAAAATGATTGAGCTTCCTGTTGATCTCCACCGCGATCTCCTTAATGGAGAAGCCCTTTTTGGTCATTGCAAAAAATACGTCCGAGGTGGGAATCGCGCCAATGGCGGAGGCGAGACCGTGACCTGTAAAGTCGCCAAACAGGATATACAACTGTCCGGCGGGGCTGCGGTCATACACCAGCAGATCGCCGCTGAAGCGGCCTACTGCCGAGGTCCAATGGCGCACCGAAGGAATATCTTTCGCGCTGGCGACAGTGATGGCGTTGAAGACGTGCCTCGCCAGACTGATTTCCTGTTCGATCAGTAGCTGTTGTTTCTCCAAGACGGTCTTTTGCTGCGCGACGGTCTCGTGCAGGCCGTAAATGCGTTCCATCGCCTCGATCTTGGCCTTGATCAGGATGTAGTTATAAGGCTTGCTGAGAAAATCGTCGCCCCCGCTCTCGATGCACTTCGCCAGTTCAGCGTCATCCGTCATACCGGTTAAAAATATAATGGGAACAAAGCGGGTGCCACAGAGTTGCTTGATTCGGCGCGCGCACTCATGGCCGTCCATGACAGGCATCAGCACGTCCATCAAGATCAGGGTGGGCTGCTCCCTGGTGAATAGCTCCAGAGCTCTCTGGCCGTTATCCGCTACGACGAATGTATGGCCGATCTTTCTGACGATGGCGGACAACGTCACCTGACTTGTCCGGTCATCCTCGACGATCAGTATTCTCATATTATTGTTGTTCTGCGTGACCGTTGCGCGCCCACTCAAATACTATTGAATGTCAAACAGCTTGTTGAAGTTCGAAATGTCAAGCGTACTGCGTATAGCCTTATTACAGCGCGTCAATTTGATACGGGTCTTGCTGCCGATTCGCTCGCGCAATATGAGCAACATACCTAATGCCGAGCTGTCTATATATTCCGTAGGCTGAAAATCTATCACAAAATTCTCGAATTGGGTATTTTTCAAGGCGGTTTCGTAAGCATCACGAAATTCTTTATGTACATTGAAATCAAACCGCCCATGCACACTGATTGTTACCATACTGCCCTGTGACGATACCACAACTTGACCGGTCATAACATTCTCCATCCTTAAACTAACTAGTTGAGTAGCCCGGATGTAATGGAATGAAATCCGGGGATTATCAATATAATTCCTGGATTGCGCTACGCCGTATCCAGACCACGCTTGCTGGCCGAATGAATTCGCCCTACAAGAACAACTCTATATCAAAATAGCTCAATATCCCCAACCGCGAGATTTTTCTGGGAAACAGCCTTTTTCTCCGACCGTTCGAACGCCGTGCGCGCCTCCCCCAGCAGTTGCTGCAGATGGGGTAACCAGTCGCAGGCCATATCATCCGCACAGCCTATTTGTTTTTTGCGTACGCCGCTCCTGAGCACCCTGACGAGCACGCCCAGGGAGTCTATCCGCTGGTTGATGTGCGTGATGACTTGCGTAACCATATCCTCAAATTGCAGATTGGTCACCGCCTTGCTGACCTGGACTCCGATGTCATGGGTAATACCCTCTACCTGGCCCAGCTTTGCGGACATCGCCCGATTCATCTCGGCTACCTCGACCAGCATCTCGTCCACTTTTTGCTTGGAGTTCAGGGCGACATTCATGTCCTTGGTCGCCATGGCTTGGGCGATGATACTGGCCTCACTCATGGATTTTTGAGTGTCAGTCATCTGTTTGCGGATCTGCTCGCTGAACACGCTGGTCTTTCTGGAAAGCTTACGCACCTCGTCGGCCACCACTGCAAAGCCCCGGCCCGCGTCACCGGCGCGTGCAGCCTCGATAGCGGCGTTCAGCGCCAGCAGATTAGTCTGATCGGTAATCTCTTTAATGTCATTCAACATGGCGCCGACCACACTGGTCTGCGTCAGCATATCGTCGAGGTTGTTGACGAGCTCCATACTATTTTTACTCACATCCAGGATGTTCGTTACCATGAAATCGAGAATGGTCGCAGTCTCGTCGGAGAAGCTCTTGAAATTGGCACGGTGGCTGTCAATAGAGGCCGTCTCGGAGATGGTATCCAGAAGCGACTTGACAATCTCGGTCTCGCCGCGAGCGGAAGATTCCACGCTGGTGAAACTTTCGGTCAGGCTTCTGATCGCCTGCCGTAACAGGGTGTGGATTTGTCCGAGTTCGTTACGCGCCAGATCCAATTGCTGATCCACCTCGACGGAAATCTCGCTGAGGGTCAACTCGCAGGCGCTGGCGGTATTGCTCACCTCGGCCTGACGCGCAGCTTCTTGAACCTCCTTTTGGCGCACCACACGGACACTGCTGAGCGCCCACGCCGCGGACACCACAATCAGGCCTACCACGCCCGTCATCAGCGACGGATAAAAGACCTCCACGCCCAGCGCCGCCACACTGAGCACGATGGCCCAAGTATGTTCGGCGAAAAAACGGTTACCCATCAGTGATGATGACATATTTTGGCATTCTTATCAGTCTAGTTAGGTAATTCGAAGTATCAGCCGCTCTCTGCATCATGCAGGTTACATGCCAGCCTAACGCACCAGCTGGGTCAGCCGCGGCGCGACCCGCTGCAGGGAAAGTACTTCATCCACCCCGCCGTGTTTCACAGCCTCGCCCGGCATGCCCCACACCACACTGGTGGCCTCGTCCTGGACTAAGGTATGGGCGCCGGCATCGTGCATTTCCTTCATCCCACGCGCCCCGTCGTCACCCATCCCGGTGAGAATCACGCCGACCGCATTCGAACCCACATTCTGCGCCACGGAACGGAACAGGACATCCACCGCCGGGCGGTGCCGGTTAACCGGCGCTCCGTCACTTAATTGGCAAACATAACGCGCGCCGTCCCGACGCACTAGCAGATGCTGATTGCCCGGGGCTATGTAGACATGGCCCGGCAGGATCTGCTGACCGTGTTGCGCCTCGCACACCGTCATTGGCGAAACACCATCCATACGTTTGGCGAACGGACCGCTGAACGCCCCCGGAATATGCTGAGTAATAACGATCCCCGGCGCATCGGCCGGCATCATCATCAAGACTTCTTTAATTGCCTCCGTACCGCCCGTCGAGGCGCCGATGGCGATGATCTTGTCGGTGGTCCTGAAGTGCTTGGGTGGCTCTTTGCTGATGACCGCATCGGCGGAAAACTTTTCCTCTACGGCCAGTGCAGCACTGCTGTGCCCCATCGTCCTAACCTTGCTGCGCGCCGCCACCCGGATCTTTTCCACGATCTCCTGGGCATAGTCCGCCAGGCTGTTGGCGAGATCCAGTTTGGGTTTAGACACAAAATCCACCGCGCCCAGCTCCAGCGCACGCAGGGTGATATCGGCGCCACGCTCGGTCAGCGAGGAGACCATGACCACCGGCATGGGGCGCAGGCGCATGAGCTTTTCCAGAAACGACAAACCATCCATCTTGGGCATTTCCACGTCGAGCGTGAGCACGTCGGGATTGAGGGCCTTGATTTTTTCACGCGCCATGATAGGGTCGGTCGCCGTACCGACCACCTCCATCCCAGGTTGCTTACCGATGATCTCGGTGAGCATCTGCCGCACCAGGGCGGAGTCGTCAATAATCAGAACTTTAATGGACATAGTTTTAGGAGCTAGGGGCTGCCGTTAAAACAAATCCACTTCCCCGGTCACCGGCGTGGTGTCTATCTTCTGCGCGTAGCTGCGCTCACGTGTAACAATGGTGTCGTTATGCAGATTACGCAGAAACTTGACCATCACCCGGCCAGTCTGCGGGAAGTAGTAGACCTTGCGCGGATAGATGTCGCCGAGATCCTTGGACAGCACACGGATCTGCTCCCGCTGCAGATATTCGATAGCGAAGTGCGCGTTGCGCTTGCCGATATCGGTGACGCCGGCCAATACCCTGCCCGCGCCGAACAGCTTGGCCTCCAGGTGGGGACGGTGTGCGCCCATTTTCAGCAACTGGTTGATGAGTATTTCCATCGCATAGGCGCCATAGCGCGCCGAGGTGCTGAGCGGACTGTCCGGGTCGCCGCCGTGCTCGGGCAGCATAAAATGATTCATTCCGCCGATCTTGTTAATCGGGTCGCGGATGCAAGCCGACACGCAAGAACCCAGCACCGTGACAATCATCATCTCGCGCGAGGTAACGTAGTATTCGCCCGGCAGGATCTTGGCCGCCTGAGTCTCGAAGTTGCGGTCATAGTACACCTCGGGGGCGCGATTCAGCGCGTGTGCGTCCTCGGTC
>DATMXC010000183.1:0-6491 GCA_035561915.1 Gammaproteobacteria bacterium | reverse complement strand
CGCCCATACCGTAATTTCCAACGGCTCCTGCACCACCAACTGCCTGGCACCGCTGGTGGCGCCATTGCATAAAAAAATCGGTCTCGTGCATGGCCTGATGACCACCGTGCACAGCTACACTAACGACCAAGTGCTGACCGACGTGTATCATTCCGACCTGCGCCGCGCACGTTCGGCTACCATGTCGCAAATCCCCACCAAGACTGGCGCCGCTGCCGCCATCGGCCTGGTTCTGCCGGAACTCGCAGGCAAGCTCGATGGCTTCGCGGTGCGTGTGCCGACCATCAATGTGTCACTGGTGGACTTGACCTTCGTCGCCGCGCGAGAGACCAGCGTGAATGAGATCAACGCCATCATGAAAGAGGCGGCCAACGGCGAACTGAAGGGTGTGTTGAATTACAACGACAAGCCGTTGGTGTCCGTGGATTTCAATCATGACCCGGCCTCCAGCACCTACGATTCCACGTTGACTAAGGTTGTCGAAGGTAAACTGGTCAAGGTGCTTGCTTGGTATGACAACGAATGGGGCTTCTCCAACCGGATGTTGGATACCACTGTTGCGCTCATGAGCGCCAAGTAAAACAGGGACTGGGGGATTAGGGGCTAGTAGGGCCTAGGGGAAAACCCAGTCTCTAGTCCCTAGCTATGGAGTTTACATGTCCGTTATCAAATTAGAAGAGCTGAGAAACCTCGAGGGTAAGCGCGTGCTGGTGCGCGCCGATCTCAACGTGCCGATTAAAAACGGCAAGATCACCGACGAGACGCGCATTTACGCCACGGTGCCGACCATCGAGTACCTCATTAACGTGGGCGCCAAGGTGATGATGATGTCACACCTCGGTCGGCCGGAAGAAGGCGTGTACGACGAGAAGTCCTCGCTCGCGCCGATCGCGGAGAGTCTTTCCGGACACCTCGGCAAGAAGGTGCGTCTGGTGAAGGACTGGCTGAGGGGCGGAATAGAGATCGCCAATGGCGAGGTGGTACTGTTCGAAAACGTGCGCTTCAACAAGGGTGAAGAGAAAAACGACGATCAGCTTGCGAAACAAATGGCCGCACTGTGCGACGTGTTCGTCATGGACGCCTTCGGTACGGCGCACCGCGCGCAGGCCTCCACGCACGGCGTGGCGAAGTATGCCCCCATCGCCTGTGCGGGGCCTTTGCTCTCCGGTGAATTAAAGGCGCTCAATTTGGCGCTCAAGGAACCCAAACGGCCAATGGTGGCGATCGTGGGAGGGTCCAAGGTGTCCACCAAGCTCACGATCCTGGAGTCCTTGTCCAAGATTGTGGATCAGTTGATCGTCGGCGGCGGCATCGCCAATACCTTTATCGCTGCGGCGGGTTACAATGTCGGCAAGTCGCTGTACGAGCCCGATCTGGTCCCCGAGGCCAAGCGGCTCTCCGAACAGGCCAAGGCGCGCGGCGCAGAGATCCCGGTGCCGACGGATGTAGTATGCGGCAAGGAGTTTTCCGAAACGGCCAAGGCGACACTCAAAAATGTGGACCAGGTACAGGGCGACGATATGATCTTCGACATCGGCCCGAAGACCTCGGCGCGTTTTGCCGAGATATTGAAAGGCGCAGGCACCATCATCTGGAATGGACCAGTGGGCGTGTTCGAATTCGACCAGTTTGCCGCAGGCACCGAGGCCTTGGCCAAGGCCATCGCCGCCAGTCCGGCATTTTCGCTGGCCGGCGGGGGTGACACTCTGGCGGCCATTTCGAAGTACGGCATTGACGCCAAACTGTCCTATATCTCTACCGGCGGCGGCGCATTCCTGGAATTTCTGGAAGGCAAGACACTTCCCGCGGTGGCGATTCTGGAGGAGCGGGCGAAAAATGCCTAAACGCCAAGATGCCAAGACGTACAAGGAAAACAAGGTTTTGTTTTATAGTGGACAAATGGGTATGCGCATATACTGGTATACGTGGGTTTTGTGATTAAATTTAGCGCCTTCGCATCCTTGCGTTGAGCTTTGGACTTTCAATTTGCAACGTAGAACCAAAATTGTAGCCACCCTCGGCCCATCCACCAACGACCCCCAAGTCCTGGACAAGATGATAGAGGCTGGGCTGGATGTAGTGCGTCTCAATTTTTCCCATGGCAATCCAGAAGAACATAAGGCCCGGGTGGAAATGGTCAATGCCCGGGCTCGCGCCTACGGCCGCCCCATCGGAATCCTGGCGGATTTGCAGGGACCCAAGATCCGCATTGATCGCTTCAAGGACGGCAAGGTCACCCTCGAAGAAGGTCAGCGGTTTATCCTGGATGCCAACTTCGATCCTCTGGGCGGTAACCGGGAGCGTGTGGGCATCACCTATAAAGATCTCCCTAATGATGTCAAACGGGCCGATACGCTGTTGCTGGACGACGGCCGTATCGTGCTGTGGGTGGACGAGGTCGGGCCCGCCGAGATCGTGACCCGTGTGGTGGTGGGCGGCGAACTCTCCAACAATAAAGGTATCAACCGCCAAGGCGGCGGCCTGTCAGCTCAGGCCCTCACCGACAAGGATCGTGCCGATATCAAACTCGCCGCGGCCTTACAGGCCGATTATCTGGCCGTCTCGTTTCCGCGCAGCGCCACCGACATCCACGAGGCGCGCGCGCTGCTGCGCGCCGCGGGAGGACATGGCGGCATCGTCGCCAAGATCGAACGCGCGGAGGCGATTGACGCCCTGGAAGAGATCATCGAAGCCTGCGACGTGGTAATGATCGCGCGCGGCGATCTCGGCGTGGAGATCGGTGACGCGGCCCTGCCGCCGGTGCAGAAGCACATCATCAAGCTGGCCCGCACCATGAACCGGGTCGCGATCACCGCGACGCAGATGATGGAATCCATGATTGAGAATCAGATCCCCACCCGTGCCGAGGTGTTCGACGTCGCCAATGCGGTGCTGGATGGCACCGACGCCGTCATGCTTTCCGCCGAGACGGCTTCCGGGAAATACCCCGCGAAGGCCGTGGCAGCGATGGATCGCATCTGCCGCGAGGCGGAAAAGCAGCCGATTGCCCAAGTCTCGGACCACCGCATCCACAGCCATTTCGAACGCATAGACGAAGCCATCGCCATGGCGACCATGTACACCGCTAACCATCTGGGTGTGAAGGCCATCGTGGCGCTGACCGAGTCCGGCTCCACCCCGCTGTGGATGTCGCGCATCAGCTCCGGCATCCCGATCTTTGCCTTGACGAAGCACCCCGAGACGGGTAGAAAGGTGACTCTATATCGAGGCGTATATCCGGTCAGCTTTGATGTCAATAGTACCAATCATGCCCAGGTAAATAAGGAGGCGATAGACGAGTTGCTACGTCGCGCCGCACTCCACGAGGGCGACCTCGCCATCATCACCAAGGGCGACCTGATGGGTGTCCACGGCGGCACCAACGCCATGAAGATCGTCTGCGTCGGGAAAATGGCGGAGCCGATAATGGATAAAATTGACTCATAGACCCGCATTTTTTAGCAGGCTGTTGAAAAATGGCGTAAAGCAAAAATCGCGCTTTTTGCTTTACGAGTTGAAAAAGCCCACGGACGGGCTTTTTCAACAGCCTGTTAGAGTATAATCGTTTGAAACGAACACCCGATTTTAGTCAAGGAGGTACACAATGCCCTTAATTTCCATGCGTCAACTACTGGATCACGCCGCCGAACACGGCTACGGCGTGCCCGCCTACAACGTCAATAACATGGAGCAGATGCACTCCATCATGCAAGCCGCCGATGCGGTCAACTCACCCGTTATTATGCAGGCCTCCGCCGGCGCGCGCTCCTATGCCGGTGAGCCGTTCCTGCGTCACCTCATGTGGGCGGCGGTGGAGATGTATCCGCACATCCCCATCGTCATGCACCAGGATCACGGCGCCTCGCCCGCAGTGTGCATACGCTCCATCCAGAGCGGCTTCACCTCGGTGATGATGGACGGTTCGCTGAAAGAAGACATGAAAACCCCGGCTTCCTATGAGTACAACGCCGAGGTCACCCGCAAGGTGGTCGAAGTCTCCCACGCCTGCGGCGTGTCGGTGGAAGGTGAGCTCGGTTGCTTGGGCTCGCTGGAAAGCGGCAAGATGGGCGAGGAAGACGGTCACGGCTCCGATGAGACGCTCGATCACTCGCAACTGCTTACCGACCCCGAAGAGGCCGCGCAATTTGTCGCCGACACCAAGGTGGACAGCCTGGCCATTGCCATCGGCACCAGCCACGGCGCGTACAAATTCACCCGTCCGCCCACCGGCGATATTCTCGCCATCCAGCGCATCAAGGACATCCACGCGCGCATCCCCGACACCCATCTCGTGATGCACGGCTCGTCTTCCGTGCCGCAGGACTGGCTGGAGATCATCAACAAATACGGCGGCGAGATCCGCGAGACCTACGGCGTGCCGGTGGAAGAAATCCAGCAAGGCATCAAGCACGGCGTGCGCAAGGTCAACATAGACACCGACCTGCGCCTGGCTGCCACTGGCGCCATGCGCAAGGCGATGGCGGAAGACCCCTCCGAATTCGATCCGCGCAAATTCTTCAAGGCCGCCACCAAGGCCATGATGGAAATCTGCAAACTGCGCTACGAGGCCTTCGGCTGCGCCGGCCAGGCCGCCAAGATCAAGCCCATCAACATGGAAATGATGGTCAAGAAATACGCCAAGGGCGAGTTGGATCCGCGCGTCACTGCCGGCGCGCAACACGCCAAGGCCGCAGTCGGCGGACGATAAGCACGTTACGCTTAGCAGAGGCTTCGCAAAAAACAAAAGCCCCGTGGATCACTCCACGGGGCTTTTTTATTACAGAGACTTGCTGAGTTACTGCGGCAGGCTGGAGCTGGTGAGCGATTTCATAAACGTCACCAGATCGGTCTTTTCCTGCGGGGTCAGGTTTAACGGCTTGAACAGCGGGTCGAGGCGCGGGTTCTTTTCGTTGCCCTTGTTGTACAGTTCCACCACCTCTTCGAGGGTCGCAATACTGCCGTCGTGCATATACGGCGCGGTCAGGGCGACGTTGCGCAGCGTGGGGGTCTTGAATTGACCTATAGCCTTGCTGTCGAGATCGGAGGGGGTGATGGTCACCAGCACACGGCCCAACTGTGAAAAATCCGAACCCTTGAGCACCGATTCATCCAGACTTTGGCCTTTGGCCGCCGCAACACGGAAGGTGTTGACGATCTCAAACATGCGCGGCTCGACTTTACTGAAACTCACACCCAGGTTGTGAAATTTATTGTTGGTAAACAACGAGTACTTATCGCCAATAACATGACAGGTAGAACAACGACCCTTGCCCTTGTAGATTTCCAACCCGCGAATGGCCTCGGGCGAGAGGGCGTTCTTGTCGCCGCCGTACATATAGCGGTCAAATGGTGAGTCACCGCTGACCAGGGTGCGTTCATAGCTCGCGATGGCCATAGCGAAATGATCAATGGTGATCTTATCGGCTTCGACACCGAACACGGCCTTGAACTGGCCGGGATAGACGGCGTCTTTGCGGACGATGTTGAGCAGGGTGTTGTGATCTTTCAGGCCATGCTCAATCGAGTTGACGATAGGGTCCTTGGCCTGCGCCTCCAAAGTGGGGCGGCGGCCATCCCAGAACTGGCTGGTGTAGTACGCGGCATTGACCAGAGTGGGCGCGTTGCGGGTACCCTTGCTGCGATTGATCCCTTCGGACACGCTCATCCCATCGCTGAAGGCCTTGGCCGGGTTATGGCAGTTGGAGCAACTGACTGTGCCATCAGCACTAAAGCGCTTGTCTTCAAACAAGGTCTTGCCGAGGGCAATCTTTTCAGGCGTAGACGGATTGTCAGCAGAGATGGGTACCGGTGGAAGGCCTAACAGGGTGTCACCAAGGCTTACGCTCATCCAACCCACGGTAATCAGCAGAAGTAGCGACCTAATAGTCTTTTTCATAATGTATGTATATCCTCAGTCCAAATTTTAAGACACAGCCGAACAGGCGGCCTAGCCACCAGTATTCACTGAGATTTGAAAGGCAATTATTGTGCCACAGGGTGGCTGGGGGCAGGCAACAACAGGAAGGCTGGGTCATCGTCATGCCCTTTGGCCATGATGACCCCGAGAATAAAGGCTGGCACCGCCGTGCCCTTGCGGCCGTTGAGGACTACTAGGGGAGTGCCTTCGAGCTGGTATTTTTCCGCCAGTTCGATGTCTTCGTTCAATATTTTGGCGGTGTTAGGTGAGGCCACGCAACTCTCCAAGGCCTTGCGCCGCTCAGGGTCTTTGCTGGCGATTTCCCAGATCCGTTCTTTGGTCAGGTTGGCCTGCTCCTGGAACATCGTGGCGCGCACATGGCTGAATTCGGGCGAACCCATGAGGCAAATCTCCAACTTGGCAGCCAGGCAACTGATGCCGCCGCCGGAACGTCCGACTTTCGGATTGCAGTCGCTGTCGAGCGGGAAGTGCCGGGTTTCCTGGCTCCAGGAGCCGGGCGGGGTGATGTTGCGCAATTCGGCCAGTGCATCTTCAAGGCTCTTGCAGTGCGGGC
>DATMXC010000182.1:0-2244 GCA_035561915.1 Gammaproteobacteria bacterium | reverse complement strand
CCGAGCGTGGCGGCGGCTTGCCGGGCCCAGCCCTGCGCGGCACGCGCGGCGTTGCCGAGTTTGTGGGCCAGCAGATCGCCTACAAGTCCTGCGAGATGTTCTTCCCAGTCTATCTCGACGGCGTCGAGGATCTGCTTGAAGCGCTGCCCCAACTCGACGTCGCCGCCGATCCGCACCGCCCCCAAGGCCAACGCCTCACGGGCCGCGCGGCTATCGCTCTGCAGGCTGCCCATGCGTAACAACGCCCACAGCGTACCACGCAATGTCGCATCGGGAACGCCCGGATAATCCGCAAGGATGCCGACCCCATCCGACTCGGGCGCAAAGTATATTGTCCGCCCCAGACCTTCCAATTCCACCGCGATGATCTTGCCGGTGAGCGCGGCGAAACGCGACGGGGTATCGGGGTCGAGGTTGAGATAGCGGTTCAGTGCGCCTTCCAAGGCGCGGATGTGAACGGGTTGCGGGGTATTCATGCGCGTTGGGTAGGTTCTGGTGGCCGGGCTCAGAACTTATAGCCCTTGTGCAAGGCCACAATGCCGCCGCTCAGATTGTGGTAATCACAGCGTTCAAAACCGGCGTCCTGCATCATCCCTTTAAGCGTTTCCTGATCCGGGTGCATGCGGATAGACTCGGCGAGATAGCGGTAGCTGTCGGCGTCGCGCGCGATCAGTTTGCCCATCAGCGGGAGGACCTTGAACGAATACAGATCATACAGAGGTTGCAGGCCTGGGACGCTGGGCTTGGAAAACTCCAGTATCAAGGCGCGGCCGCCCGGCTTCAAGACCCTGTAGATCGCGGCCAGGGCGCGTTCTTTATGGGTGACGTTGCGCAGACCAAAGGCCATCGTGACACAGTCGAAATAGTCATCGGGAAAGGGTAGACATTCGGCATCGGCCTGGAGATATTCAATACCCGCCACCACTCCGCGGTTCACCAGCCGTTCACGCCCTTCCCGCAACATGGCGGCATTGATGTCGGCGAGCATTACCCGGCCGCGTTCGCCAACGCGCTCCGCGAATTTCTCCGCCAGATCACCGGTACCGCCGGCGAGATCCAGCACCCGCTCTCCTGCCCTGACACCGCTCAGGTCAATGGTGAAGCGTTTCCACAAGCGATGCACGCCGAACGACATAACGTCGTTCATCAAGTCGTAGCTGGCCGCCACCGATCCGAACACACCGGCGACCCGCTCCGCCTTTTCATCGATGGGGACTTGTTGATAGCCGAAGTGGGTGGTACGTTGTTTCGTCATAGTCCCCAGCCCTTAATCCTCGGCCCCTCTGTTATGCCCCGCCTGCCGCAGCCGTTCCAGATAGGCCTGCCACTTTTCCTGCTGATGTGCACCGAGCTCATAGAGCAGGTCCCACGAATAAAGCCCCGTGTTGTGGCCGTCATCGAAATGCAGGCGCACGGCATAGCTGCCCACCGGGTCTATGGCACTGATGTTGACCTGTTCCTTGCCCACCTGCAATACCTCCTGACCGGGGCCGTGACCGCGCACCTCCGCCGACGGTGAATACACGCGCAGGTACTCACAGGGCAGATCGAAATGTGCGCCATCGTCGAAGTTGATCTCCAGCATGCGCGATTTTTGATGCAGTTTAATTTCAGTGGGTCGGGGCATAAATACAGTAGGGCCGAATTTATTCGGCCTGCTTTTTATAATATATATCTACTCAAATCCTCGTTCTCGGCCAGCTCGCGGAGATGTTCATCCACGTACGAGGCGTTGATCTCGAAGCTCTGGCCCGTTTGCTCGGACGCACCGAAGGAGATCGTCTCGAGCAGACGCTCCATCACCGTATGCAGACGGCGTGCGCCGATGTTCTCGGTACGCTCATTGACTTGCCAGGCGATCTCAGCGAGGCGGGAAATGCCGTCCGGCGTGAAACTCAAGTGTACACCCTCGGTCGCCAATAGCGCGCTGTATTGCTCAGTGAGTGAGGCATCCGGCTCGGTCAAAATACGCACAAAATCCTGCGCGCCCAGCGCATCCAGTTCAACACGTATTGGCAGGCGGCCCTGCAATTCGGGGATGAGATCGGAGGGCTTGGAAAGATGAAACGCGCCCGATGCGATAAACAGGATATGATCTGTCTTGACCATGCCGTACTTGGTGGACACCGTACTCCCCTCCACCAGCGGCAATAGATCGCGCTGCACGCCTTCGCGCGAGACATCCGCTCCCATGCGTTCCGAGCGCGAGGTGATCTTATCTATCTCGTCTATGAATACGATGCC
>DATMXC010000181.1:0-18949 GCA_035561915.1 Gammaproteobacteria bacterium | reverse complement strand
GGTTTAGGGGCTAGGGGGCAAAACCCCTAATCCCCAGTCCCTAGCCCCTAATCCCTATCCTATCGTTGTTTCAATTGAATCCGTGCCGCCCTTGCTATCCACCCAGCTCAACTTGATGGCGTCGCCCTTCTTGCCGCCCGTGAAGGTGAAGGCCATATAAGGATTTTTGGAGATGGCGATGCCCCACACGGCTTCAAGTATGGGGTTACCATTGTGCTCCACCTTGACCTCCTGGATGAACCAGGCTGGGATTGGCACACCCTTGGAATCTTTGAACAGGCCCGTATCCATAGGATGAATAATCTGGGACTTGACCGTGGTGACATCGCCCTCTAGGGTGGCGCGGATCTTAATTTTGTCTGACATAATTTTCTCTCAACCAGGGTTTGTTGTCAGGCTTCAATTCCCGCAACCGCCCAGTGTGACCTTGACCTTCTTGTTAGTGCTATAGAGTTTGTCTCCGGATTTGACCACGGCGTAGACCTTGGAAGTCTCGGCCATTTTGATATTGGTCTTGATATAGGCCTGGGTGTTTTTCGCCAGTTTGAACTGGGCTACCAGGCTATTGGGATTTTTATCTACCAGCAAGGTGATGGATTCCACGTTGGGCAGGCGGCTCGATACCGTCACGGGTACCACGGCGCCATTCTCGGCGAGATCGGTGACGGTGAGGGTGATGTCTTCATCGGCAGGAGTCAGATTGACACTGCCGCTGCCGAACAGCGGCTGCAGGGCGCCGAACAAGGTCTTGGACTGAAAGGCCGAACTCGGCCATGCGGCCCACACCAAGCGCGGGATCAACAGCCCTACACTGGCGGCCAGGCCCAACAGGCCGGTGACCAGACCGCTTTTCAGAAAGCGTCTGCGTTGCGTGTCCATCTAAGCATACTCCGAATATGGTCGTGGAATGACTGACAGGGTTTATTATTATACTATTCTTTGCTAACCTGCGCCGCCTCGTCTTTGAGTTCCTTGAGACGCGCCTCGATCTGTGAGGCGAGATAAAAGTCCGTGTCCTTGAGGCCGAGGGCCAGGGTAAGCTGTTGAATGGCAGCGCCGGTTTGACCGTTCAAATAATAATACTCCGCCTGGGCCTGATGGGCTTCGGCCTGCCGGCCGGTCTGACCGGCCGCTTGGGCCAGAAGTTGGTAAACGGCCGGCTCCGCAGAACGGTGCCGCAGGTGACTTTGCAATAGCCGTCGCGCCTTATCGGGTTGCCCCGCCTGCAACAAGGCCTGGCTGTACAACAGGGTAAGCGCCCGATTACCGGGATAAAGTTCCAGCGTCCGGCCGTAAAGATCCAGGGCCTTTGTGGATTGTCTGTCCGCCATTTCGATCTGCGCCAGCAGGGCCAGGTAGTGGAAATTCTCCTTGTCGCGGGAGATGAGTTGCTGCGCCTCGGTGCGGGCCGCCGCGGTCTCTCCGCTCTTTAACAGCGCCAGTGCATAACCGTAGTGCTCGGCCCGTTCGTTGCGGTATTGACCCTGCTTGAGCGCCTCCGCAAAGCGTTTGACGCTAATCCTGGGATTGGCCTCGCTCAAAACCCGCAGCTTGGCGCGTGCGAGGTGGTACTCCAGGCTATCCTGAATCTGGCGATACGGGAATTGCTCTGCGCGGTTACGGGTGTCGGCGATGCGCGAGCTCGTCACGGGGTGAGTCCTCAGAAATTCCGGCGCCTGATTGCCTTCAAAACGGATGGCTTGCTGCAGACGCTCAAAAAACACCGGCATGCTGCGCGGATCGTAACCGGCACGCGCCAGGCTCTGGAGACCCACTCGGTCGGCCTCTTCTTCGTTGCCACGAGTAAAATTGATCTGGGCCTGCGCCGCTCCCGCCTGCACCGCCGCGACCGCCGCCTGACCGACCTCGCCGCTGCGGCTGCCGATAATCAGTGCCGCCGCTAATGCTGCCATTGCGGGTATACTCAGCCTGTCGGCTTTTTCAAAACTCCGCGCCAGATGCTGTTGGGTCACGTGCGCAATTTCATGCGCGACCACCGAGGCGAGCTCGCTTTCGGATTCGGTACTGAGTATCAGCCCACTGTTGACGCCGAGATAACCGCCCGGCCCGGCAAAGGCGTTGATCTCAGGACTCTCAACGACGAAGAAGTTGAAATTACGCCCCTGGGTGTCGCTGTTCGAGGTCAGCCGTTCACCCAGGGTGCGGATATAGTCAGTGATCTCCGGATCGTCATTGATGGCCAGAGTTTGGCGCACCTCGCGCATAAAGGCCTCGCCGAGACGCTTCTCCTGCAAGGGAGAAATCACCGACCCTGCGCTATTGCCGATCTCGGGGAGATGTAAATCCAGCGTTCCCGTTTCGCGGGCGGACGCCGTGGATATGAAACACGCAATAGTCAGTACCAATAAAGTATGTTTCAATCAAGCACCTTAAGTAGTTGTCTCTGCTACTGTGACCATCAGCATAGCGGTTGGTTTCGCCGCAGGCCCCGGCCGGCCGCAAGGAAATGGCCATAGACCTTTGTTTACTCTATACTTCAAGCGTTTAGAAATCCTGCCAAACTAGATAAAAATGCCCTCGGCTACCTTAACACGCTTCATTGCCCGCTACTGGGGCCTTGCCGTACTGTTGCTATGGGGCGGCCTCGCCCTGTGGCTGGGGCGGAGCACGCCGTATGGCCTGGACGAAGGGGCGGCGCGCGCCTTGTTGCTCAATTGGTCTGTCGCGGGAGATGTTGTCAATCCGATCGTCATCTTCGGTGTCCCGGATTTCCGCGCCCTGATCTTTATCCCGCTGGGTATCTACTGGTCCGGCAGTCTGATCGCGGCCAAGGTCTTTACCCTGCTCGTCACGTTCGCCGCCGCTGCGCTGCTCTACCGGTGGAGCAGGCGGAGCTTGAGCCAGGAGATCGCGTTGATCGCCACTGGCTTGTTGCTGATCGCGCCGCTGACGCTCGCTCAGGCCGATGCGCTGGCGGCCGGACCGTATCTGCTCTTGATGTTCGGGCTGGGCGCGTGGCTGGATAACAGCTATCGGGCAGCATCACGTCCGCTCGGCGGTAATTATTTTACCCAGATGCTGCTGGTCGCGACTACCGTGACCCTGCACCCTGCGGGGCTCGCCTACCCCGCGGCATTGCTGTGGCATTGGTACAAAAATCCGCTGGACACACGCCAACAGCGGCACATGTATTTTGGGGTGATACTAGCCGTGCTGTTTGCACTGTTATTGCAGGCGGGCTGGCACGGGCTGTCGTGGTGGCGCAATCCGCTGGAGCCGCTGGCCGCCGTGCTGCTGGGCGGGGCACAAGAAGACGGCGCCGCTGTTACGGTTACGGGCTTTCTGGTTGCCGGCCTGACGGTTCTCGTCATCGCTCTCAATGCCCGAAAACTGATGGATGATTTTATGGGCGCCATGCTGGCGCTGGCATTGCTGTTCGGCGCCGTTGCCGCCGATGACGCCTGGGCGATGCTGATGCTGGTTGTTATTCTCTATTACGGCTTGCCGCAGCTGATCGCTCTCAACGAGTCCTTGGGTCCTACGGGGTACGTAGGAAAGCGCGGCGGTGTATTCGCGCTGCTAGTCATTGTCGCCACGTGGTTCATGACGGTAGACAGAAATTACTACGAAGCAGTAAAACGGGGATTGCTATCGCCCCACGATCAGCTCATCCACACGCTGATCATGGAAGAGGCCGATAAGAAATCCCTCCGTGTAGCGAGTCAATGGCCGGCGCGCACCATGATCGCCTGCAAGTGCGAGGTTTTGCCTCTACCTCCGGCGGCCAAGGACGGCGAGACCCTGCTGACCTATCTCAAGGGCATTACTCATATCGTGTTTGACCCCAGCGCACCGGAGAACCGCAAGCTCGGACTCAACATCGCCGAAGTGGGCGGCAGGCTGGAGACGGTCGCCCTGCAGCCGGGCGGGGTGATTCTGAAGGTGCGGAAATAATTCGCACCAATTGTAGGGCCGAATTTATTCGGCCTATTGCTTTTGTGAACCCACCTCCGTCATTTTTTTCTCGCGCTGGAAGACCACGATCGAACCGATGCGCAAGGCGCCCAGCACGAGCAATAAGGTACTCAAGGCATAGATCTCCTCGGGAGTAATCTTGTGCTCGAAGATCTTAATCATGATCTCGCGCAGCAAAAATACGATCGCCGCGTCCACTATAAAGGTCATGCGCAGCCGGTGGGTGGTGAAGTAATCCACCAGCGTGCGTGACAGTTCGATCAGGATAAACAGCGTCAGAACCTCGGAGATAATCTTTTGATACTGCCCGGCCAGCTCTTTGGTGGCCAACAGATCGCCCAGCGTCAGGAATAACTGCACGACGCCGGTGATAATTCCCAGTGTGATGAAGAGCAGCATCACCGAAATCACCGCGCCTATCAATTTTTCAAACGAAGGCAGGAGTTGAATTTTCATTGGTTAGTCTCCGGTCCGGTTTTGCGCGAGAAATTGATCTTCGGTTCGGCGCCCCTGAGCAGATTTTGAATATTGGTTTGATGACGCAACACCAGCAGCGTGCTCATAGCGATAGTGACCACCAGCAACGGTAACGGCGCATGCAGCCAATGCAGATAAAGCGGCGCCATCAAGGCTGCACTGAGCGCGGCGAGCGAAGAGCGACGAAACAGTAACGCCACGGCCAGCCATGTGAGCAACGCCAACGCCCCTACCGTCCACGACAGGCCGAGCAGCACGCCGAAAAAAGTCGCCACGCCCTTGCCGCCCTGGAAATCGAAAAAGGCCGGATAGAGGTGGCCTAAAAAGGGCGCCAGCGCAATACCGGCCAGCGCCATAGGCGGCAACTCAAAGTAACCGGCGATGAGCAGCGGGATCAAACCCTTTAGCAGATCGCCCAAAAACACAATCGCCGCCGGGCCTTTGCCGGCCAGCCGCAAGATGTTGGTCGCACCGGGATTACCGGAACCTTGTGTGCGCGGGTCGGGTAGACCCATGACACGGCTCACGATGATCGCGCTCGACAGCGAGCCCAGCAGATAACCGAAAATTAACAAGACCAGGGTGAGTGCAGGTACAATCATAGGCCCCTATTGGAACCGCTAGGCGGTTCGCGGTCAAGCATTTGATGTGAATAAACTACCCCCATGGACATTATCTACCTCCACGATCTTAGAATTGACACGGTCATCGGCATCTTCGAGTGGGAGCGGCGCGTCAAACAGGCCGTCATTCTCGACCTCGATATGGCCGCCGACATCCGCAAGGCGGCGGCGAGCGACAAGATTGCAGATACCCTGGATTACAAGGCGGTGTCCAAGCGCCTGATAGAATACGTCGGCAAAAATCAGTTCCAACTGGTGGAGACGCTGGCCGAGCGTGTCGCAGAGATTGTTTTGAACGAATTTAATATCACTTGGCTGCGCCTGCGCGTCAACAAAAAAGGCGCGGTACGCGGCGCAGTGGACGTAGGCGTCATCATAGAACGCAGCCGGAGTTTGGCGTGACCCACGTCTACGTCAGCGTCGGCAGCAACATCGAGCGCGATCACAACATCCGTTCAGGGCTTGAAGCGCTGCGCGAACGTTTTGGCGGCTTGGCGCTTTCGTCTGTCTATGAAAGCGAGGCCTACGGTTTCGAGGGCGATAATTTTTATAATCTGGTGGTCGGCTTTGCTACCGATGAAGACGTGCATGGCGTGGCCCGTGCCCTGCAAGACATCGAAGACCGGCACGGCCGGGTGCGCAGCGGCCCGCGCTACTCTTCGCGCACCCTGGACCTCGACTTGCTGGTCTACGATGACCTGCAGCTCCACGAACCGGGGTTGGTGCTGCCGCGCCCCGATATTCTAAAGCGCGCTTTTGTGCTCGGCCCGCTGGCGGAAATCGCCGGAGCGCTAAAGCATCCTGTTGCAGGGAAAACTTATGCGGAATTGTGGAGCGCCTTCGACAAGTCCCAGCACAGTATCTGGCGCGTCATAATGGAAGGTGTTGTTTAGGAATTCATAGGTCATAACCTCAAGGCGTTTGATTTCAGCGCGGTACGGGAATTAGCCCCTTTTCGAGGTGATTTTGAAAACGCCCATGATGGCAAAGAGAATGTTAGGGTTGCTGTAGGGGGTTACCGTTATTATCTAGTTTGTATACTTTATATACTTTCTGTTTTAACTTACCATCAAAAAACTCCTCCATAACCATGTTAGATGCTTTCTCTATACAGACTGATTGCATATAGCCCTTTTTCTCTATCGTGAAAGGACAAACCTCGAAATCCCCATAAAGATAACGTCCGAATGTGACATTCTTTATTAAAGCTGGAGGGGCAATTTCATTCTCCGAGGGGATGACTCCGACAATCCTTCTTGTGCCCAGTTTAAGGATACGGATGCCTGGGGTGCCATTGGCTACAAAAAGCTTACCATGGAACAAGTAGCATGAACCCACTACCTCAGGATTGCCCTTACAAATTCTAGAATTGTCAGTTTCGCTAGCTAATAGGTTGGGGTAAGAAGCAGCTATGAAAACAAAGCCTGCTAGGAACAGAACTATAGGGAGAGGGTTCATAAAGTAACTCTAACTATAAATAGACCGTCCACCGTCCACGGCGATCACCTGTCCGGTGATATAGCCGGCGTCGCGGATCAGAAACAGTATAGTACGCGCCACGTCGCTGGGATGTCCGGCGCGTTTCAACGCGGTACGTGATTTGATGTGTTTTTTGGTTTCTTCGTCCATGTTATCGGGCCACAACACCGGGCCGGGGGCGACGGCGTTGACCCGCACCGTGGGGCCTAATTCGCGGGCCAGGGCCTTGGTGAGCATCACCAGACCGGCCTTGGCGGCGCTGTATACCGGATAGCCTTTGAGCGGCCGCTCGGCGTGGATGTCCGCCATATTGACGATGCAGCCGTGGTGCGCGGCGAGGGCGGGTGCGGCGGCCTGGGCAAGGAAAAATGGTGCTTTGAGATTGCTGCCCATTAAATCATCCCATTGTGCCTCGGTAACTTCGCCCACAGGCGTCGGATAAAAACTCGAGGCGTTGTTAATCAGCACATCGAGCCGCCCCCAGGCGTCAACAGCTTGCTGCAGCAGTCTTGGCAGCTTCGCGGTATCGTGTAAATCCCCCCGTACCAGGGCGGCTGAGCCATCGCGCAGCATGTTAAGCTTCGCTTGCAACGTCTCCGCAGCGTCCTTGGATTGGCGGTAGTGCAAGACCAGATTAAACCCTTCGGCGTGCAGCGCCTCGGCCACCGCCGCGCCAACGCGATGCGCAGCGCCGGTAATCAATACCACTTTTAGCTTGTCTGTATTATTCTGCATGCGTATATGGCCAGGCTAACATTTTAAGCCTAACTCAAAATCCACGGCGTCGAAACCCTCCATAATGAAATTCACTACCCCTGTTTCCGAATTACCTGTTCCAGACGAGGACTCGCTGCGCCATAGTCAGCGGCTGACGCGGCTGATTCGGGATGAGATCGAACGGCAGGGCGGTCGAATTACCTTTGCCCGTTATATGGAGTTGGCGCTGTATGCGCCAGGACTGGGTTATTACAGCGCGGGGCTTAACAAATTCGGCGCTGCCGGAGATTTCGTCACTGCGCCGGAGATTTCACCGCTGTTTGCACGTTGCGTGGCGCGGCAGTGCCGGCAAGTTCTGCAGGCCCTGGGTGGCGGCGATATTCTGGAATTCGGCGCAGGTTCGGGCGCCATGGCTACGGATTTGTTGGCTGAATTAGAGGTATTGAACAGTCTGCCCCAGCATTATTTCATTCTCGAGATCAGCGCCGAACTGCGAGAGCGGCAACGGGCGACGTTAATACAGCGTGTCCCGCATTTGTCAGGGCGTGTCATTTGGCTCGATGAATTTCCCAAACAAAAACTACGCGGTTTTGTATTCGCCAATGAAGTCCTGGATGCGATGCCGGTGCACCGGTTTCAGCTTGATGCCAAAGATATATGGGAGCTTTATGTTGCTTGCAAGGACGATAAGTTTGCATGGCAGGCAGGGCCAGTAAGCGATCCGGCCTTGGCTGAGCGCATTGCGGAAATTTGCGCCGCGTCGCCTGATCTTAAGCCAGGATATATTGCTGAAACCAACCTGGCCGCGCCAGCCTGGGTGCAGACGGTTGCCGCTTCAATCGAGAGCGGTATGCTATTATTGGTTGATTACGGCTATCCGCGTCATGAGCTTTATCATCCGGAACGCGCGTGGGGTACCTTGCTCTGTCATTATCGACACCACGCCCATGGCGACCCCTTTTTGTATCCGGGATTGCAGGACATCACCGCGCATGTGGATTTCACCGCGCTTGCCGAGGCAGGCCATGAAGCGGGACTCGATGTCGCCGGGTATACTACCCAAGCCAACTTTTTGATCGCATGCGGCTTGACCGAGCTAGCGTCGCAAACTCAACCCGCTGAGGCGAGGCCGCGTATGCAACTTGCCGATGAGATCAAAAGGCTCACGCTGCCGGGCGAAATGGGCGAGGTCTTCAAGGTTCTGGCACTGGCACGAGATTTTAACGGCCCCGTGCTGGGATTCAGTTTGCGGGATTTTCGCAGCCGGTTGTGACAGAATGAAGCATTGTATTTTTGGCTGGTCGGCCCCATTGCTATGCCGTTAAATTACCCCTTTGAGTCGAGGAGATCAAAATGCGCAAAGGTTTACTGTCAAGTTTCGTCCTGTTACTAGCCACCTTACTTGGCGGCTGCGGTTACAACACCCTGCAGTCCACCGACGAACAGATCAAGGCGAGCTGGGCGGAGGTATTGAACCAATATCAACGCCGCGCCGACCTGGTGCCCAATCTCGTTAAGACGGTGCAGGGTTTTGCCGCGCAGGAAAAAGAGGTGCTACTCGGTGTGACCAATGCGCGCGCCAAAGTGGGCGCCATACAGGCGACACCAGAACTCATCAACGACGAACAGGCCTTCCAGAAATTTCTCGCTGCACAGGGCGAGATGACCAGTGCATTGCAACGTCTGTTGGTGGTTGCGGAGAATTATCCGCAACTGAAATCCGATGCCTCGTTCCGCGATTTGCAGGCGCAACTCGAAGGCACCGAAAACCGCATCGCGGTGGCGCGCAACCGCTATATTAAGGCGGTGCAGGATTATAACGTCACGGTGCGCAGCTTCCCGAGCAATCTCACCGCGAAACTGTTTGGCTACAAAACAAAGCCTAGTTTTGAGGTGAAGAACGAGGAGATTATTTCCAAGCCACCAGAGGTGGACTTCGGCCCGCGTCCAGGAGCCCCTGCGCGCTAAATGCTTAAAGCTCTGTTTCATGCACTGCTGTGGTTTTGCCTGGCCACAGCGGTGGCTTATGCCGAGGTAGCGGTACCTCCGCTCACCGCGCGGGTGACGGATTTGACCGGCACGCTCACGGCTGAGCAGAAATCCAACCTCGAACAAACTCTACAGGCCTTTGAGGCTAAAAAAGGTAGTCAGATTGCCGTCCTCATGGTGACGAGTACCGAGCCGGAAGCAATCGAACAGTATTCACTACGTGTGGCGGAGCAGTGGAAACTGGGCCGCAAGGGTATAGACGACGGCGCGTTGCTGCTGATCGCCAAAAATGACCGCGCCATGCGTATCGAAGTGGGTTACGGCTTGGAGGGCGTACTGCCCGATGCAATCGCCAAACGCATCATTGCCGAAACAATCACGCCCTATTTCAAGAGCGATGACTTTTATGGCGGGATACAGGCCGGTGTAGAAACCATGATTAAGGTCATCGAGGGCGAACCTTTGCCACCACCTTCGGTAACTACTGAAACTACAGCCAGCTCCATCGAACAATTATTCCCTCTGGCTTTTCTGCTGGCCTTTTTTGTCGCACCTGCGCTGCGCGCCATGATAGGCCGTCTGCCCGCGGCACTGACTGCGGGTGCGATCGCCGGAATGATAGTCTGGTTTGTCATCGGCTCCTTGCTGGTAGCCGTTCTGCTGGCAATTCTAATGGGCTTTTTAGCATTGTTTGCGGGTATCAACCCTGGTCGCGGCGGATGGGGTGGCGGCCATTCTGGCGGCGGCCTGGGCCGCAGTGGCGGTTTTGGCGGCGGAGGCTTTAGAGGGGGCGGTGGCGGTTTTGGCGGCGGTGGTGCGTCGGGGAGATGGTGATGTTGCGTTGGCTAAAGCACTTGTGCAGTGGCGACTGGCAACTGCGGCGCGCCTTTCCCCAGCAGGCCCTGAGCAACATCGAGGTGGCGATACATGAGTCTGAACTGACCCATCAAGGTGAGATTCGCTTCGCCGTGGAGTCCAGTCTGGACCTCTGGCCACTGCTGAGAAATCAAACCGCGCGAGAGAGGGCCATACAGGTATTTTCAGATCTGCGCGTGTGGGATACCGAGCACAACAACGGCGTATTGATTTATCTGCTGCTTGCTGACCGTGATGTCGAGATTGTCGCCGATCGTGGCATCCATGCTCATGTCGGCGCAGAAGGTTGGAAAAAAATTTGCCGCGATATGGAAGCTGCATTCCGCGCCGGGCAGGGAAGGCCCAGTGTCGCGGGAGGCAGGACGCCGGGAGCGACTGACGTACACGGAAGTACTAATGTCGCGGGAGGCAGGACGCCGGGAGCGACTGACGTACACGGAAGTACTAATGTCGCGGGAGGCAGGACGCCGGGAGCGACCTCCGGCCTATTCGAGCAAGGGGTGATTCATGGCATTAAAGCCGTCGGTGCACATCTGGATAAGCATTACCCGAAACGCAGCGGCGACATCAATGAATTACCGAATAGACCCACGGTGTTATAGGTCGTAACCCTGTCGGCCGACGGGGGAGTATCTTCTTGGCGCCTGCTTGACACGGGGCGTTTCTCTGCTTTATATTTAACATTATGGTTAAATATAATGAAACCGTTTTAGATAGCACGTTTTCAGCCTTGGCCGACCCGATACGGCGCGGCATACTTACGCAACTAGCCCGTGGCGAGGCGTCGGTGATGAAATTGGCGGAACCGTTTGATGTCTCGCTGCCCGCGATCTCGAGGCACTTGCGGGTGCTGGAGAGGGCCGGGCTGCTGATCCAGGAAAAAGACGGCCGCGTGCGCCGTTGCCAACTGGTCGCCGAGCCGCTTAAGGACGCCGCCGAATGGATTGCCGGCTACCGGCGTTTTTGGGAGCATCAGCTTGACGCTCTGGCAGCTTATTTGAATGCCCCGTGTGAGGAGAAAATATGGCCGACCAAAAATCACAACAAGCGATCACGCTCCGCATCCAGCGCACCTTCCCGGCCCCACGCGAAAAAATCTTCAAGGCGTGGACCGACCCGCAAGAGTTGAAAAAGTGGTGGGGCCCGGCGGGTTACACCACACCGAGCGCGGAAATTGATCTGCGCGTAGGCGGTGCGTACCGTATTGCCATGCGTTCGCCGGAGGGCGTAGTGTATGACCTGTACGGCGTTTATCGAGTCGTGGAGCCGCCCACTAAGTTGGTCTATACCTGGAACTGGCGCGGTACGCACATGGACGATATCGGCGAGACGCTGGTCACTGTCGAGTTTTACAATTCGCAGAAAGGCACCGAAATCATATTGACTCACGAATGTTTCCCCAATCAAAAAGCTTGCGACGAACACAGTTGGGGCTGGACCGCGACACTGGATCGGTTGGCGCAGGCGAATAGTGAGAGTTAGCTTCATAGGCCGGGTCAAGCGAAGCGGACCCGACATCACAGCTTTGTTGGATCCATGCTTCGCTCTCGATCCAACCTGCAAACCCAAAGGAGGGTGCTATGGCAAATCCATTTGTACACGTCGAACTGTTAACTAACGATGAAGGCAAGGCGAAAAAATTCTATCAGGGTTTATTTGAGTGGAAACTGGAAGAAATCCCGGGGATGGGCTACACCATGATTGGCGTGGGCGAAGGCACCGGCGGTGGGATGATGAAAAATCCTACGCCGGAGATACCGTCACGCTGGTTTGCCTATGTGCTGGTGGATGACATACAGGCCTCGACCAAAAAGGCAAAGTCACTGGGCGCCACTATCGCCAAGGATGTGATGGAGGTCGGTGATTTTGGCTGGATGAGTGTGATCGTAGACCCCACCGGGGCGGCTTTGGGACTATGGCAGGCAAAGCCAAAGAAGTAACCCGATTGATACGGGAGCTTGCTCAGCGGGAGGATAAATGAATACGGGCGCGCGGATAGTGATTGCGGGATTGGTTGGCGGGTTTGTCGGAAACGGGGTACTGGGCGCGATCTTCACCAGCCCACCCGTGCATGCCCTGCTGTATGATCCCGCCCTGCAAAGCGCGTTGTTTATAGAACTCACCCCGCAACGCAATATCCCGCTATCCGTGGCCGGCTTGGTGGTATTGAGCATCATTCACGCCTGGTTGTTTTGGGTATTGCAACCCTCGATCCCCGGCAGGAACTGGATGAGAAAAGGACTGTTTTGGGGCGGTGTCATCTGGGCCATGTATTGGCTGTTTCAGGAGTGGTTCATCTATCACACCTTGTTGGACGAACCTTGGCTGTTGAATTTTTTGGAGTTGGCTATTCTGCTGATAGGTTCGATAGGCGAGGGTTTGATAATTGCCTATATACTTGGACGGTCATCGTCAGCGCAAAAGTCCGAGGTACTGTCCGTGCCTTAATGAGAAACCGGTAAAGGAGAAAAAATGCTATTTTTTCATTTCCTTTTTTTGAGTAATAGCCTGGACACGTCTCTTGTGTAACTCTTGTGCAATGGCCTCGCCCTTGAGGCCGGCGGCGACCAGGGGTTGCGCGTTCACGCTGTTGTAGGCGCGCAAGGCGGCACGAAAGATTTCGGCTTGCGGGTAAGGATCGTCTTCATAACCCGGACGCCCGCGGATGTCGGCCTGACAGGCGAGTAAAAACTGCTCGAAGCGTTCCGGGCGGCGCGCGGCGTCGAGCGCTTCCAATTTTTCCAGCAGCGTAGCGGGGCGCAGTTCATCGGCGCGGTGACAATCGCCGTGATATCTGGCGACGAGCACGGCGAGGTCGCGGTACTCGTTGGGTACGCGAAAGCGCGTGCAAATCGTCTTTACCAAGTCCACGCTGCGTTCTTCATGTCCGATGTGGCGCGGCCACTCCGCGGGCGGCGTCGTGCCCTTGCCCAGATCATGCAGCAGTGCGGCGAAGCGCACCCGTGCATCGCTGGATAGGCGGGTCGCCTGATCGAGCACCATCATCACGTGTACGCCGGTGTCTATCTCCGGGTGGTATTGTGCGGGTTGAGGCACGCCGTAGAGGCGTTCGAGTTCGGGGAACAATTTTTCCAGTGCGCCACAGTCACGCAGCACTTCAAAAAAACGCGAGGGTCGGATTTCTCCCAGAGCGCGTTCCAATTCCGCCCACACGCGTTCCGGCACGAGCGCATCCACCTCGCCGTTTTTCACCATCTGCCGCATGAGGGTGTTGGTTTCATCGGCGATGTGAAACTCCACAAATCGCGCGGCGAAGCGTGCCACTCTCAAGATGCGCACAGGGTCTTCGGCAAAGGCGGGCGAGACGTGGCGCAGGAGTTTATTTTTCAAATCTTGCGCGCCATTAAAGGGATCAATAAGAGTGCCGTCTTCACGCATCGCCATGGCGTTGACGGTAAGATCGCGGCGCTTGAGATCTTCTTCCAGAGTGACATCGGGCGCGGCATGCACGGTGAAGCCTTTATAGCCGGGCGCAGTCTTGCGCTCGGTGCGCGCCAGCGCATATTCCTCGTGTGTGTCGGGATGCAGAAACACGGGGAAGTCCGCACCGACCAGTTTGAACCCGCGCGCCTCCATCTCCGCCGGCGTGGCCCCGACCACCACCCAGTCGCGATCCGTAACCGGTAGACCGAGGAGCTTGTCGCGCACGGCGCCGCCGACCTGGTAGATCTCCATCAGTGTTTCGTCACCGGTGGCCCGCGCTGCGCCGGTAGTCGGAGTAGCGCGCCTTGCTTCTCTGTTGCGCAAGATAGATAGGTACTACCGCTTCCAGCGGCGTCGGGGTGAGATCAAACGGCAACGGTACGGCTCCGCGGCAGACGCTGTCCTTTTGCAGAGAAAGATAATTATCCATGGAAAAGGGTTTGCCGGGCAGATACTCGAAGAGGCGCGCCTGGAGGCGCGATAGGCTATCGCTTAGTTCGACGATGCGCCGCTTCACGCCGATGAGATGGGCAGTGTACTCGACCAATTTCCGGAGTGTATATATGCGCGGGCCGCACAGTTCGTAGCGCCTGCCGTAACTGACGGGTTCCGCCAGTGCACGGCAAAACACCTGCGCAACGTCTTCCACATAGACCGGTGCGAAGCGCGCGTTGGGACAGGCAAGCGGAAAAAACACCGGCATCATCTTTAACAATTTTGCGAAGCGATTGAAAAAGCTGTCCTCGGGACCGAATATCACCGAGGGCTGGAAGCTGGTGACGTGGATTCCTTGTGCATTGTGCGCCAAATCTTCGCCCTGGCCCTTGCTGCGCAGATAATGGCTGGGCCCGTGCAGCGCATCGGCGTTGAGCGCGCTCATGTGCAGCAGGCGCTTGATGCCGGCAGCGGCGCAGGCTTCAGACACTTTACGGGGCAGCTCTACATGGGCATGATTAAAACCGCTGCCGTCATGACCCTTCTCATTAAGAACACCAACAAGATTAATGACCGCGTCGCAACCCTTGAAGATCTCGGTCAAGGTGGTCGGGTCATGGATGTCGGCCTCAAGCAATTCCAGCTCGGGCAGCACCAGCAAATCTCTGTGCCGTTCGCGGCGACGGGTGGGCACGCGCACCGGGTAGCCTTGCTCGATCAGCATGTGGGCGATGTGCCGCCCGACAAATCCACTACCCCCCAAGATGCAAATTTTGCGCAGCCGCATGACGGAGTCTCTGTTTGGTTTGTTATTCAGGACTGATGTCCTGCATCCGCTTTTTCAATGGAACGATCTCACGACCGAGACGCTGGTAGAAAATCGTCGCATAGGTCATGACCTGCTGGATGTAATTGCGCGTCTCCGTAAAGGGCACATTCTCCACCCAGATATCGGCGGGCATGCTGGCGGACGGCAGCCACTGCTTGACACGCTGTGGGCCGGCATTATAAGACGCTGTGGCGCGTATCACGTCGCTGCTGTTCTCATCCAGCACCTGGCGCAGATAGGCGCTTCCCAACTGGATGTTTTTATCCGCATCAAGCAGTTCGCTCGTGCCGCGCAACGGTGTGTTTAATAGTTGCGCGGTGTGTTTACCGGTTGCGGGCATGAGTTGCATTAGCCCCAGTGCACCGGCGCTGGAACGGGCATCCACTGAGAACGCGCTTTCCTGACGCATTACGCCGTAGATCCAGGCGGGGTCGAGACCCTGTGTTTCGGCGCTCGCCAGCACCTGGTCGCGGAACAGCACCGGAAAGCGCACCTCCAGATCGTCAAAGTAATTCGCCTTGGCGCTGGCGATGATGGCGCGATCATGCCAGCCCCAGCGATGCGCAACAACCGCCGCCAGTTGCCGCTGACGCGAATCGGCCGCCGCGACAAAGTAATCCCACTCGCGGCGTGCTTCGGTAATCATGCCAAGCTCGTAGAGTTCGCGGGCGCGCACCATGCCGGGCCGTGACATAAAGTCGCGCAATTCGGTTTCTGTCATGGGTGTTGGCTTGTGAGTAATTTCATAAGAGCGGCCCAAGCGGTCGGCGGCCAGGAAACCGTAATAGCTGCGTTGTGATGCAAGCTCGGAATAAATTTGTTCTGCGGAGATTTCAGGAGCGCCCGATCCTTGAGGGGCATCGTTTGGGGCCTTAGTCGCAGCGCCTTGCTCGAGCGCGCGTGCGCGCCAATAACGCCACTGCTCCTTGTCGCGCTCTTCGTTGGGCAGGGCCTCAATCCAATTCAGCGCGGTATTCCAATCCTGCTTGGCGAGCGCCGCCTTGATTCGCCATTGGCGTACGGTGTCATCGAGTTGCGCCGGTTGCAGCGCCGCGAGCCATTCCAGAGCCTCAGGCTGACGTTGCAAGGCGGCCCTGAGTGCGATTTCACGCTGCGCCGCCGCTTGTTCCGCTTCGCTGAATGGGTAAGCATCCTTGAGCCGTTCCCACTGGCCGGCGGCGGCTTGCGCATCATCACGCGCCAGTCGCTTCATTCCATACAACACAATCTCCCGCGCCTTGGGGCCATCGCCGGTTAAATCAGGATGCTCGAGCATCTGCTCCGGGTCTTTGTGCATCCGCTGCCAGCGCGTAACCCAGGCACGATCCTGTTTATCAAGATCACTCGCCAGACTTTGTGCGAGACTGAGCTGGCGGTTATCCATAGCCAGGCGGATGCGTTGCCAGACCAGCTCGGAAGTCAAACGCCCGTTGCGCCGCAGAATCTTGAACAATGGATCGCATTGAGCCGGTAGGGATTTACCTACCAACCACAATCCCTGTACCTCATCCAGCCACTCGCTAGAAGGGGTTTCCGAGCCCGAGGTGCGCAGACTTGCCTCCAGGGCGTAGCACTGCAACACCGTATTTCCCGGCGGGTGCTTCGGATATTCTTGTAGATAGGCATCCCAGCGGCCTTCACCGGCCAGCATATTGAGCCGGGCCTCGCGCAGCCGGACGCCGATCGGCGAGTCACCATAGCGCGCAAGGAAATCCTGAATCTCGCTGTCGGGCGATTTATCGAGACGGGTGCGCAGATACTCGTAGCGCAAATAACCCAGCAGTGGATAATCTTGCAGTTGTTCGAGTAGTTGTTGGTAGACACGCAGGTTGCCATCCTCAAGCGCCTGCTTTGCCTCCCAAAATGCCAGACGTTCGGCGTCGTAATTGACCGCATCAGGATCGGGCGGCTCGGCACTGCTTGCGAGCGGCGAGAAGAGGCTCAACAAGACAATTAAACCACTATAACCAAAAAGCTTCATCACCGTATAATAACCCTGACTTTACCCGCCGACGGTACGTCCATTCAAGAGTAGCTCAACAGGGGGCATTATATGACATTCATGAGCATCAATCCCGCCAGTGGCGAGACCTTGCCATCGGTCGAGCCGTGGGGCGAGGCCCGGTTGGAGCAAGCGCTGGCCAAGGCGGCGCTGACCGCTCCGCTGTGGGCTGGACATAGTCCGGCCGAACGTGCCTGCCTGCTAGGCAGACTGGCGCCCCTGCTGCGCGCTGAACAAGACCTTCTCGCCCGGCTTATTACCCAAGAGATGGGAAAACTGCTGCGTGAGTCACGCGCCGAGATAGAAAAGTGCGCCTGGGGTTGTGAGCACTATGCCGAACATGGTGTAGCGTCCTTGGCCGATGAGCACGTCACGACCGACGCCTCTCAAAGCTACGTGACTTTTCAACCCCTGGGCACGGTATTGGCGATTATGCCGTGGAACTTCCCATTTTGGCAGGTGTTTCGCTGTGCGTTGCCCGCCTTGCTGGTGGGTAATACGGTGCTCCTCAAACACGCTTCCACGGTGTTTAACTGCGCGCTGGCGATAGAAGCCCTGTTTATCAAGGCCGGATTTCCGGAAGGTGTGTTTCAAAACTTGATAATTACCAGCGACGAAGTTGGAAAGGTCATCGCCGATCCGCGCGTGCATGCGGTGAGCCTTACCGGCAGCGTCGCCGCAGGTCGTCAGGTCGCCGGTCTGGCGGGGATACACCTCAAAAAACTCGTTTTGGAATTGGGCGGCTCTGATCCCTTCATCGTGCTGGACGACGCCAATCTCGAATCCACCGTGCAGCATGCGGTGACGGCGCGCTTTCAGAACGCCGGACAAAGTTGCATCGCCGCCAAGCGTTTCATCGTGACACCGGGGATCGCTGAGCCGTTCATCGAGCACTTCCAACACGCTGTCGAGCAATTGACACCTGGCGATCCTATGCTGGAAAGTACATCGCTCGCGCCGCTCGCACGCATCAGCCAACGCGATGCGCTTCACCAGCAAGTGACCGACAGCATTGCTTACGGCGCAGTGCCTGTGACCGGTTGTGTGCCCTTGCCAGGCACAGGTGCCTATTATGCGCCCTCCATACTCGATCATGTGGGCCATCAAACGCGCGCTTATCATGAAGAACTGTTCGGCCCAGTGGCATGCGTCATTCGCGCGAGCGATGAAGAAGACGCCGTGCGCATCGCCAATGACACACGGTTTGGGTTAGGAGGAAGCGTGTGGACACGCGATACCGCGCGTGGAGAGCGACTGGCTCGCCGGCTACACTGCGGCCTTGCGTTCGTGAACGGTATCGTGAAAAGCGATCCACGTTTACCCTTCGGCGGCGTCAAGGATTCCGGTTACGGACGCGAGCTGTCTTATTTTGGAGTACGCGAATTTGTGAACACCAAAACGGTGTGGATCAAATAGTTTGGAAACCTTCCTGCTCTATCCGCTGGTTGGCGCCCTGGTCGGCGTCATCGCAGGTCTCTTCGGAGTGGGCGGCGGACTGATTGTAGTCCCGTTCCTGGTATTCATCTTTCGCGGCCAGGGAATGCCGCCGGAAATAATCATGCACCTCGCCATCGGCACCTCCCTCGCCACTATCATGGTCACCTCACTCTCATCGGTGCGCGCCCACCACCAGCATGGCGCGGTGTTATGGCCCGTGTTCCTTAAAATGACCCCGGGCATCATCGCCGGAACCCTGCTCGGCGCCGCCATAGTGGACCAACTCCCCAACAACACCCTGCGCATCATCTTCGGCGTATTCGAACTGCTGGTCGCCGCGCAGATCGGCTTCGGCATCAAGACCGCCCCGCATCGGCAACTGCCTGGCAGGGTAGGCATGAGTGCGACAGGCGGCGTGATCGGCGCGGTGTCCGCCATCGTCGGCATCGGCGGCGGCACACTCACCGTACCGTTCCTGGCGTGGTGCAATATCGGTATCCGCCAAGCCGTAGCCACCTCCGCCGCCTGCGGCCTGCCCATAGCAGTGGCCGGTACCATAGGATTCATCATCGCCGGCTGGAACGCCGCGCACCTGCCGAGTTGGAGCACGGGCTATATCTACTGGCCCGCCTTCGCCGGTATCGCACTCGCCAGCGTCCTGTTCGCCCCCCTCGGCGCCAAACTCGCGCACACTTTACCCGCCGA